>NZ_JBYVEB010000014.1:0-43149 GCF_058117085.1 Chryseobacterium sp. CG10_8
AATATTATGTTTAAAATAATATTTTCAATACATTTGTCTACAAATTAGAATAATTATGTATGACAAGTTGGTGAGATCCGAAGTGATGAGGACGATGAGCAAGGAGGTTGACGGCTTCATTGAAAAATATTTGACGCCAGTTGAGAAAATTTGGCAACCTTCTGATTTCTTACCAGATCCAAGTAGTGCAGATTTTAAGCATGATTTGGAGGAAATTCAGACCTTTTCGAGAGAGATGGATTATGATGTTTTCGTTACTTTAATTGGTGATTGCATAACAGAAGAAGCATTACCAAGTTACGAAAGTTGGATTATGGGGATTGATGGGATTAATCAGGAAGACCGAGAAGATGGTTGGGCAAAATGGGTAAGATTTTGGACTGCTGAGGAAAATAGACACGGAGATTTGTTGAACAAGTATTTGTATCTTTGTGGAAGAGTTAATATGAGGGAGATGGAGATTACCACTCAATATTTGATTCAAGATGGATTTGATTTAGGTACTTCAATGGATCCTTATAGAAACTTTGTCTACACCAGTTTTCAGGAAACAGCAACTAATATTTCTCACCGAAGAGTAGGTACTTTTTCCAAGCAAACGGGAAATAAAAAATTAGCAAAAATGTGTGCGGTGATTGCAGCTGATGAGGCGCGTCACGCAAAGGCATATAAGAATTTTGTAGAAAGAATTTTTGAACTTGATCCGTCTGAAATGATGTTGGCATTCGAAGATATGATGAAGAAGAAAATTGTGATGCCGGCGCATTTGATGAGAGAAAGCGGACAAAAAGCAGGAGAATTGTGGAGTCATTTTTCTGATGCAGCGCAGAGATGTATGGTCTACACAGCACAAGATTATATTGATATTCTGAAGGAGTTATTAGATGATTGGAAGATTGAGCATATTGATGGACTTACAGAAAGAGCTCAGAAAGCGCAAGAATATTTGATGAAACTTCCGAGTAGACTACAAAAAATTACGGACAGAATTGCAACTCCAGATTTGCAATATCAGTTCCGATGGGTGAGATCCTAATTTAGATTTATATTTTTATAGAGAGAGGGATGGTGCTTTTTGGCATCATCCCTTTTATTTGTATCTTTGCGAAACACAAAATTTTTATTGATGAGGAGTAACAAAAAACTAGCAATTGATTTTGATGGAACTATCGTTCAGGATGCGTATCCGGGAATTGGGAAACCTATGACCTTTGCATTCGAGACGCTTAAGAAACTTCAAAGTGAAGGTTACAGATTGATTCTTTGGACGTACCGATCTGGAAAAACTTTAGAGGAAGCAGTCGAATTCTGTAAAAAAAACGGAATCGAATTTTATGCTGTTAATTCAAGTTTTGAAGGGGAAGTTTTCGATCACAAAACACAATCAAGAAAAATTGATGCTGATCTCTTTATCGATGATAGAAACTTGGGAGGTTTTCCAGGTTGGGGAGAGATCTATAACATCATCAATGAAAAAATAGAATTCAGAGTAGAAGGAAAAGAAGTCTTAGCTTATTCTAAATTAAAAAGAGAAAAGAAAAAAGGGCTATTCTGGTAATATTGAACCAAGATACAAGAGCCAAGCATCAAGATATTTTTGTCTCGATTCTTGGCTCTTGGTTCTAAAATCAAAAAAAATGATTCATCTAAAAACTATAGAAGAACTCCGATTAATGAAGGAGGCAGCTCAATTGGTTTCCAAAACTTTGGGAATGTTGGCTAAAGAGATAAAACCTGGAGTGACCACTAATTATTTAGACAAATTAGGAGGGGAGTTTATCAGAGATCACGGTGCCGAACCAGCCTTTTTAGGAATGTATGGTTTTCCAAAGAATTTGTGTATTTCTCCAAATACTGAAGTCGTACATGGGATTCCTAATGACGTTCCGTTGGAAGATGGGGATATCCTTTCTGTTGATTGTGGAACCTATATGCATGGATTTTATGGTGATCATGCCTACACTTTCGAAGTAGGAGAAGTTAATGCGGAGACCAAGAAATTACTCAAAATTACCAAAGAATCTTTATACAAAGGTATCGAACAATGTGTTCGTGGGAAAAGGGTTGGTGACATTTCCAATGCCATCCAGACTTATTGCGAGAAAGAAGGTTATGGTGTAGTAAGAGAATTGGTAGGACATGGTTTGGGTCGCAAGATGCACGAAGATCCGCAAGTTCCCAACTACGGAAGAAAAGGGAGTGGAAAAGTTTTGAAAGATGGAATTGTTCTTGCCATAGAACCTATGATTAATATGGGAACCGAAAAGGTAAAATTCCATAAAGATGGATGGACTGTAACAACTTTGGATAACAAACCATCAGCTCATTTCGAGCATGACGTGACCATTATCGGAGGAAAGCCAGTATTGTTGTCAACCTATCAATATATCTATGACGCGCTTGGAATCGTGAGTGACGAAGAAAAACCATTTCAATTGGATTTTTGATGAAGAAATTAGCCAAATTTTTTCTGAACAAAGTGCCAAGACCAATGCTGATTAACTTCAGTATTGCAATGCGTCCAATTACAGACTTTTACTTCAAAGGAGATCACTTTGTAGATCCTATCAATGGGAAATCTTATCGCAAATTTCTGCCTTATGGTTACGGAAAGCAAAGAGAAAATGCACTTTCTCCAGGAACTTTAAGCCTTGAAAGACATCGTCAAATGTGGCTTTACCTTCAGAATGAAACCGACTTTTTTACTAAAAATTATAAAGTTCTTCATATAGCACCAGAGCAAGAATTCTTGAGAAAATTCAAGAAGATGAAGAATTTGGATTACATTTCAGCTGACTTATATTCTCCGATTGTTGATGTCAAAGCTGATATTTTAAATTTACCTTTTGAGGACGAGTCATTTGATGTTGTTTTTTGTAATCATGTTTTAGAACATATTCAGGATGATCGAAAAGCAATGTCCGAATTATATCGGGTAATGAAGAAAGGAGGGTGGGGAATTCTACAAGTACCCATGAAAAACTCTCTGGAAGTGACCTATGAAGATTTTAGCATTACTGATCCTAAGGAACGTCAAAAGCATTTTGGTCAATATGATCATGTGAGATGGTACGGAATGGACTATTTTAATCGTTTGGAAAGCGTCGGTTTTGATGCACAAAAGCTTTTTTATTCTCAGAAGTTTTCTAAGGAGGATCAAAAGAAATTTGGCCTTATGGAAAACGAAATTCTCCCAGTAGTTAACAAAAGATAATTTTTTTCATTTTTTCTTAAATTTCATATTTAACAATTTTGTTAAATCATTTGTTTGACATACATTTGCACGAAATTGTTTAACAAAAATGTCAAACCAAAATAAGGAACAGACCGAAAAGCTGATTAAAGAGACGGTGAAGAACCTTCTTTTTGTCCAAGGTCGCTTTAATGCGACGACTCAGGAAATCGCTGATGAAGCTGGAGTTAATCGTACTTTGATTAACTATTACTTCCGTTCTCGAGACAAGCTGATGGATATTGTTTTCAAGGAAGCGCTTGAAGTAGAGAAGGGGAAATCACAGCACGTACTTAATTATAATTTAACTTTCAAGGAGAATCTTTCTCTGTTTATAGAGAAAAGTTTGCAAACCAATCTCAAATATCCTTACCTAGAAACATACATAGTTTCTCAGATGAACACTCAGGATTGTCAACCTCTCAAGGAAGGAAAAGGAGAGATGATGGAGTATTTTCATGCTGCTTACAAAGAGGAAGTTAAAAACGGGAATATTGAGGACGTTGGAGCGTTCCAATTTTTGCTAAATCTCATTTCACTACTCGTTTTTCCAAGTGCATCAAGGCCATTGCTTATGGAGAATTTTGATCTAGATGCGGCGGAATACGACCAGCTAATTTCCGAGAGAAGGGATATTATCCTTAATGTACTTTTTAAAAAATAAGAAACAAACAATAATAATGAGAAACAAAAATCGAAACCTTGCTAGTCCGCTGAAGATTGGGATTGCAACTGCTTTTATGATTTTTGGAGTTAATGCTATAGAAGCACAACAGGTGGTGACTTTGCAGGATGCCATCACACAGGCGCTTCAAAATAAGGCTGAAGCCCAAAAGGCATCTCTGGAAATTCAAAAAGCCGAATACAAAATCAAGGAAGCGAAAGCAGGGGCGTTGCCACAAGTCTACGCAAGTCCACAACTTACATATAATCCTATGATTCAGCAGAATGTTTTGACGATGACCAACGGTCAAACTGGTGAATCGACAACTATGTTGCTTCAGATGGGGCAGCCATGGACATCAACGATTGCAGCTTCAGTTCAGCAGACCATCTTTGATCAAAGAGTTTTTACTGGTCTTAAAGCTGCCGAAACCACGAGAGAATTCTATGTTCTCAATGCGCAGTTGACCAATGAACAGATTATAGAGAATGTCGCTTTGGCGTACTATGATGTATTTGTTCAGAAGGAAAACCTTCAAACAGCAGAGGAAAGTTATAAGAATATGGAGAAGGTCAGAAATGTTATCAAAAGTTTGGTTGATAATGGTCTTGCAAAACCCATTGACTTAGACAGAACGACAGTACAATTGACCAATATTGCCGCAACAAGACAGAGGTTGATTAATGCGGTTGAAATTACGCAAAATACTCTTAAATTCTATATGGGAGTTCCAATCTCGACACAGATTGCACTTAACGACGAAGATATCGAGCCTAATGAACAATTGATTGCTGAAGGAGTTGACCTTGAAAATCGTTCTGAAATGAAAGTTCTAAAAAAGCAAAAAGAACTTTTGCAACTTAACAAAAAAGCAACCGAAGCCTATCTTTATCCAACTGTTGGTTTGCAAGGTAATTATGGTTGGTACGGCACAGGAAGCAAGTTTCCATGGGTGAACGGTGCCAATAACGGTGTTAACTGGAGTGACTTTGCGAGTATTGGACTTAATATTAATATTCCAATTTTTACAGGAGGAGCGACCAAATCTAGAATTCAACAGGCTGAAATTGACATCCAAAGTCTTCAACAAGATATTAATAATACGGAGTTAGCATTGGATTTAGAATACAGAAATTCGGTTTCTAATCTAGAGAACTCATTGATTAATCTTGAAAACATGAAAGATAATGTGGCTCTAGCAGAGAAAGTTCAGAAAAATACTCAGTCCAATTATCAATATGGTTTGGCTAATTTAACTGAAGTTTTGGACTCGGATAATGCATTGACACAAGCCAAGCAAAATTATGCAACTGCTTTATTAGAGTATAAAAGTGCAGAAATCAAAGTCATAAAATCAAAAGGATTACTCACCACATTAGTTCAACCAAAAAATTAATTAACACATGAAAAAGACGCTTATATATATCGTTATCGCTGCTGTATTAATCGGACTTGCAGCTTGGAAAATTACTGGAAACAAAGAAAAACAAACCGCTGAGGTTGCTGAAGTTGCAAAGCAAGTGGATAAGGTTAATGTTAACGTACTAACGACAAAATACGAAGAAATCAACACGGATTACCTTGCCAATGGTAATTTTATCCCAAAACAAGAATTGTCTTTCCCATCAGAAATTGCGGGAAGAGTGACAAGAGTAATGGTTGACGAAGGTTCTAGAGTTGGTGTTGGACAAGTTCTCGCGATTATTAAAAAAGATGCAATCGAAGTCGATATGACGCAAGCCAATAATACGTTACAAAATGCAATTATTGACAATCAACGATATGAAAATGCTTATAAAACGGGTGGTGTGACCAAGCAGCAATTGGATCATTCTCGTTTGCAATTGAAGAATGCCCAAGCTGCTGTTAGAGCGCAAAATATTAGAGTTAATGATACTTACGTTAAAGCAACAATTCCAGGAATTGTTAATAAAAGAATGATTGAACCGGGTTCTGTAGTGGCACCAGGAACACCAATGTTTGATATCGTTAATATCAACTCACTGAAACTTTTAGTTTTGGTGGACGAAAGTCAAGTTGGAAAAATCCAAATTGGTCAGAATGTGAGCATCAATGTCAACGTTCTTCCTGACGATACTTTCTCTGGTCGAATTACATTTATCGCTCCTAAAAGTGACGCTTCTCTTAATTTCCCTGTGGAAATAGAAGTAGCTAACAACGGAAAGCTAAAAGCAGGGATGTATGGTACAGCTCTTTTCAAAACCAATGGTGGAAGCGAGACAAAAGCGATGTTGACCGTCCCAGCTTCATCTTTTGTTAATGGAGTAAGTGCCGGAGAAATCTTTGTAGTTCAGAACGGCGTTGCCAAATTGGTTAAAGTTGGAGTTGGAAGAGTGTATGGAGACAAAGTTGAGATTTTAAGTGGATTGAAGGAAGGAGAACAAGTCGTGACAAGCGGTCAGATTAACCTTGATAATGGGTCCAAAATTAATATTATAAAGTAGTGGATTTATGAAGTTAGCAGAAATATCCATAAAAAGGCCCACGTTAATCATCGTACTCTTTACGATATTGACTTTGGGTGGTTTGCTTAGTTATTCGATGATGGGGTATGAATTGATTCCGAAATTCGAAGTTAATATCATTACCATTTCTACTGTTTATCCTGGTGCATCACCAAGTGAGGTAGAAACCTCGGTAACTAGAAAAATTGAAGATGCAGTTGGAGCGTTAGAAGATGTCAAAAAAGTGGAAGCTTCATCATACGAAAGTCTTTCGGTAGTGATGATTCAGTTAAATGACGGAGCTGATGTTGATAATATCTTGAACGACGCCCAAAGAAAGGTGAATGCGATTCTCGGTGATTTGCCAGAAGATGTTGATGCGCCTTCTCTTAATAAATTCTCTTTGGATGATTTACCGATCATCACGATGAGTATTTCGAGTGACAAACTCAATGATAAGGAGTTGTATGACCTTCTTGATAAGAAGATTCAGCCTGTCTTTTCGAGAGTAAATGGTGTAGCGGAAGTGGATCTTGTTGGAGGACAAGAAAGAGAGATCAAAGTTAATATCGATGATAAAAAATTAGAAGGTTACGGATTGTCAATTGGCCAAGTTCAACAGGCGATTTTGTCTTCTAATTTGGATTTCCCAACAGGGAATATCAAAACAAGAACAAGTCGGTCTACCATTCGTATTTCTGGTAAGTACAAGACAGTAGAAGAACTTAATAACTTGGTGATTTCTGATATCAGTGGAGCACAGGTGAGATTATCTGATGTTGCAACCGTTTTCGACACTCAAAAGGACGCAGATAAGATAGCACGATATAATCAAAAGCCAACCATTTTGCTTCAAGTTAAAAAGCAAACTGATGCTAATGCGGTTGCTGTTTCGGAAAGCGTTAGAAAGACAATAGAGAAAGTGCAAAAAGACTACGTACAGCAAGGCATAAAACTAAATATCGTTGATGACTCCACCGAATTTACATTAGAGTCAGCTGACCACGTTATTTTTGACTTGTTTCTTGCAATTGTGTTAGTGGCAATCGTGATGTTGTTGTTCTTGCATTCAGTTAGAAACGCATTTATCGTAATGATTTCGATTCCAATGTCATTGATTGCAACATTTATTGGAATGAATTTGATGGGCTACACCCTTAACTTGATGTCATTATTAGGGCTTTCCCTTGTTGTTGGTATCTTGGTGGATGATGCGATTGTTGTGCTTGAGAACATCTATCGACATATGGAGATGGGTAAAGGCAAAATAAGAGCAGCCTATGATGGAGCTTCGGAGATTGGATTTACGGTATCGGCGATTACTTTGGTAATTGTAGTAGTATTCTTACCAATTGCGATGAGTTCTGGTTTGGTAGCAAATATTTTAGCACAGTTTTGTGTCACGGTAGTTATTGCAACGATGCTATCCTTATTGGCTTCCTTTACGATTATTCCATGGTTATCTTCAAGATTTGGAAAATTAACCCACTTAACTGGGAAAAATCCATTTGAGAAATTTATTCTATGGTTCGAAAGAATGATTGACGCATTCACCCATTGGATTACAGATATTTTAGAGTGGTGTCTTAAGACCACTTTAAGAAGAGTGTTGACGGTGGTTATAACTTTCATGGTTTTAATTTCTTCTTTCGGGTTGGTTGGAGCAGGTTATATCGGAGGCGAATTCTTCCCAGGAATGGACCGCGGACAGTTTTTGGTACAAATGGAATTGCCTAAAGATGCCACCATTGAAAAAAGTAACCAAATTACACTTGAAGTTGAAAAATTCCTTAGAGGAGATAAGGATGTTCTCAATATGATTACGACGGTTGGTCAACAATCTAACGGTTTTGGTGGAGCACAGTCTACGCCATATCAATCGGAAGTTCAGGTTATTTTGGTTGATAAATCAAAACGTCCAGATAACACCAATATTAAAGCGGCAAAAATTAAAAGAGCCTTAGAAGAAAAATTCACGGGAGTTGAATTCAAAACTGCACCAATTGGAATTATGGGTGCTGAAAACGCACCAGTGGAATTAACAGTAACGGCTCCTGATAACGAAACTGCAAATAAAGAAGCGAACCGAATTTTAGCTTTATTGAAAAAAGTTCCAGGTGCAGTTGATGCAGAATTATCTACAGATACTGGTAGTCCAGAAGTTCAGGTGAGTATCAATAGAGATAAAATGGCAGCTTTGGGACTGAATTTGGCGACTGTTGGTCAGACGATGCAGACTGCATTTAGCGGAAATACTGATGGTAAATTCAAGGCAGGAGAGTACGAATACGATATCAACATTCGTTTTGCAGACAACGATAGAAAATCTATTGATGACGTAAGGAATTTGATTTTTACAAATAATAAAGGCGAACAGGTCCGTCTAAGTCAGTTTGCCGATGTTGAAATGGGTTCTGGACCGAGTTTACTTCAACGTAGAGACAAAGCTCCAGCGGTAAAAGTTTTAGCAAAAGCAGTAGGACGACCAGTGGGGACCGTAGCTCAAGAATGGGCTGACCAATTCATGACATCGGATAAAAAGCCTGCGGGTGTTAACTATCTGTGGGGTGGAGATATGGAAAATCAGGAAGAAGGATTTGGTACTTTAGGTATCGCTTTATTGGCGGCTATCGTTTTGGTTTACTTGGTAATGGTATCATTGTATGATAGTTTTGTATATCCTTTTGTGGTATTATTCTCTATTCCATTGGCGTTAATTGGAGTAATGCTAATCCTAGCTTTAACTGGTAACTCTTTGAATATTTTCACCATGTTAGGGATGATCATGTTGATTGGTTTGGTGGCGAAAAATGCGATTTTGATTGTCGATTTTACCAATATGAGAAAAGCAGCAGGAGCAAGTACGCATGACGCTTTGGTTCAAGCTAATCACGCTCGTCTTCGTCCAATCTTGATGACAACTATTGCGATGATTTTTGGTATGTTGCCGATCGCTTTAGCAGAAGGAGCAGGAGCAGAGATGAACAAAGGTCTAGCTTGGGTAGTTATTGGAGGTTTGACTTCCTCTTTATTCTTGACATTGATTATCGTACCAGTGGTATATTCGATATTTGATTCGATATTGAGAAGATTTGGTAAAGATATTAAAGTGGATTACGATGCCGAAATGAAGGCTGATTACGTTCACCGCGAATTAAGTGAGGACGGATATACTCCGAAACATATCGATGATGATATGTTGTAAAACATATTTAATAAAACGGCACTTCCAGAGAAGTGCCGTTTTTGTTTATTTCGTGTTGTCCGTTTTTTTCTTTTTAGCGATATTTTCACTTCGTACTTTCAGGGAAAGTCGGGTTCTTTTATCAATCATTTTTCTATTGATCGTATTCCATTCTTCACGTGTAATCCACTGAAGGTTATTGGCTTTGTTGTTAGCCGCTTTTTTATCAATATGATGTAGTATTTTTTTACCTTCTTCTGGTTCTGGCAAAAATAATTCTGCAACCAAGTGAGCAACACTGAAGCTTTTAACCGTATTGATTTTATTAATGGTTTTTGAGAAAGTAACTTGCGCTGTAAATCCTCGACTCAACCTTGTTTTCAATAGAGTCTCTCTTCCACAGCGTCTCACTCTACCATGATTTGATACTTCGTAATCAAATTCATGATACTTTTTCCAAATTTCTTTCATGAGTAGATGTTTTTTAATATTTAATAACTTGCAGCTTATATAATAAAATTTCTAGACCTCTCTTTTGACTAAGCTAAAATCGTAACTCCTTTTTGCAACATTTCGTAGATGGCATCTTTACCATTTTCAGGTTTTACATTAACAGCACGAGTCCCACTAAAGTGCAGGCAAGTAATAAATCCAGCATTAACGGCATCAATACAAGTGTATTTAACACAATAATCCAATGCGAGACCAACAATTTCGACCAATTCTATGTCGTGAAATTTCAAAAAATCCTCCAATCCTGTTTTTATGAAATGGTTATTATCCTGAAATCCACTATAGCTGTCAATATCCACGTGGGTTCCTTTTTGGATAATGTGGGTAGCTTTTTCGATTTTCAAATCTTTATGAAACTCCGCTCCGAAGCTTCCTTGGACACAATGATCTGGCCACATAAATTGGGGAAGACCGTTCAATAATATGGTTTCTCCCACTTTTTTTCCGTTGGTAGATGCAAAACTTTTGTGATTTGCAGGGTGCCAATCCTGAGTAAAGACAATTTGATCGTAATTATTTCTATCTATTAAGAGATTAACAAATGGAATGATTTCGTTAGCGTTGGGGACTTCGAGAGCACCTCCTTGGCAAAAATCGTTCTGAACATCAACAACAATAAGCGCTTTTTTCATTTACTATTTTTTATTTGAATAAATTTGTTCCTATTTTAAAGTCGTAAATTTACAAAACATAATTTCTAAAAGAGTTACCAACTATAATTCTTTTGGACAAAATCAGATACTATGGGATTTTTAGATTCAATTTTTGGAAGTTCGGAAGGTGGACAATTGCCTGCTTTTTGGAATGTTATCGATTCGGAAGAGGCTTTGGATAAGGCTATTGAAGCTTCATTTCAAAATAAAGTTGTGATCTTCAAACATTCTACCCGATGTTTTATCAGTAAATCTGTTTTGAAAAATTTTGAAAAGGAAATCGAAAACAGTGATGCAGATTACAAGTTTTATTATTTGGATCTGTTGAATTATCGACCTTTTTCTAATCGTATTTCGGAAGAGTTTGGGATTCATCACGAAAGTCCTCAAATGATTGTTCTCGAAAATGGAAAATCAATAGCAGATGCTTCTCATGAAAGTATAAGCCTACAATTGGTATAAAAAATATGGAAAATATAGAAATTTATCTGTCAGAAGTTTTGGAGATTCCCAAAGATGCGGTCTCAGCCTGCAGCAATTTTTATGTGGCGAAAACCGTTTCGAAGAACGAGTTTCTTTTAAGAGAAGGAGAAATTTGCGAATACACTTTCTTTGTAGAAAAGGGATTGTTAAGGATGTATTCCATTGACAAGAACGGGAAGGAGCATATTATCCAGTTTGCGCCTGAGAAGTGGCTTATTTCGGATAGAAGTTCGCTTTACTTCAATGAAAAGTCTAAATATTTTATTGAAGCAGTTGAAGATTCAGAAATCCTATTGTTAAAGAGTGATTTTTTTCAAAATATGTCCAATGAGTTTCCGAAAACGTTGGGTAATAATGACTTGTTGCTTCAGAAACATATCAAGAATCTTCAGAATCGAGTCAATTCTTTGCTTGCAGAAACAGCGGAAGAAAGATACATGAATTTCATCAAGATGTATCCCGATATTTTGCTTCGAGTCCCGCAATGGATGGTCGCTTCTTATCTTGGAATTACTCCCGAAAGTTTGAGTAGGGTAAGAAAAGAATTGGCCAAGAAAAATTTTAAAACTTCATAAAAAAAAAGGAATCCAAACTGGATTCCTTTTAAATGTTGTTACCTAAAGAAATTATTTACCCAAATACGATTTCAAGATTTTGCTTCTCGTATTGTGTTTCAATCTTTTGATTGCTTTTTCCTTAATCTGTCTTACACGCTCTCTCGTCAAGTCGAATGTTTCTCCAATTTCTTCCAAAGTCATTGGGTGTTTCCCATTAAGACCGAAGTACAATCTTACCAAATCAGCTTCTCTTGGAGTCAAAGTTTGTAATGCTCTTTCGATTTCGATTTGAAGTGATTCCAACATCAAGTCTTTATCTGGACTTGGAGACTCTCCAGAACGAAGTACGTCATACAAGTTAGAATCTTCTCCTTCAACCAACGGCGCATCCATAGAAAGGTGTCTTCCGCTGTTTTTCATAGATTCCTTGATGTCTTCTTCGCTCATATCCAAAACTTCAGCCAATTCTTCAGGAGAAGGTGGTCTTTCGTTTTCTTGCTCTAAGTGAGCATACGCTTTATTGATTTTGTTGATAGAACCAATTTTGTTAAGCGGAAGACGTACAATCCTAGATTGTTCTGCTAAAGCTTGTAAAATAGACTGACGAATCCACCATACAGCATACGAAATAAATTTGAAACCTCTGGTTTCATCGTATCTTTTGGCAGCTTTCATCAATCCGAGATTTCCCTCGTTAATCAAATCTGGAAGAGATAAACCTTGATTTTGATATTGTTTAGAAACCGAAACAACGAAACGAAGATTGGCTTTGATTAATTTTTCCAAAGCTGCTCTGTCTCCAGCGCGAATACGCTGTGCTAATTCTACTTCTTCGTCTGCGGTGATTAGGTCAACTTTTCCAATTTCTTGTAAATACTTGTCGAGTGAGGCGGTTTCCCTGTTGGTAACCTGTTTAGTAATTTTAAGTTGTCTCATTTATAAATGTCTCGATTTTTTTTCGAACTGTACTTACATATACGAAGCAACTTTGCCAAAGGTTACAAATATTTCGGAAATAGATGATTTATTTTTGAAAAGAATTTTCGTTTTACTTCACAAAAATTGAAATAGAGGGTAGTAATTCTCCTATTTATTTTAGAATTTCCCTTATTTTATTGGCGTTGACAATGAGTTCTTCTAGAAATTCCCAGTTCTCTTTCTCCAAAGCGGATTTAAATTTCCTTAACTGCGTAATATGTTCGTTCAAAACATCCAAAACATTTTCCTTATTTTGTTTGAAGATTGGAACCCACATTTCTGGATGCGACTTTGCCAATCGAACAGTACTGGAAAAACCAGAACTCGCCAGCTGAAAAATGGTGTCCTCTTCTTTTTCTTTTTCCAAAACAGTATTGGCGAGGGCGTAAGAAGTGATGTGGGAGATGTGCGAAATGTAAGCGGTGTGAATATCATGGTCTTTACCAGACATATAGATAGGGTGCATCTCTAATTGTGAAGTTAAATTTTTGACAACTTCTAACGCATCCACATCCGAATTTTCTTGATCACAAATGACGGCAGCTTTGCCCAAAAAGCTTTCTGAAGTTGCTGCTTCTGGACCAGAGTTTTCAGTTCCCCACATGGGATGAAATGCCACAAAGCGGCTTCTCATTGGGTGATTTTTGATGTTTTCTAAAATTTCAAATTTGGTTGAACTTACATCAACTACTGTTTGAGATTTTGTCACTTGATCTAGAATTTTTGGAAGCAAGTCTTTAACGATACTTGCTGGAATAGCAAGAATGATCAAGTCAGATTGAGAAATACCTTCTTCTAAAGTCACTGATTGGTCGATGATTCCTAAGTTTAAGGCTTTTTCTAGATGTTGAGGATTGTTGTCAACACCGAAAATATGCGTGACAAAATTTTTTTTTCTAAGCTTTAACGCAATGGAACCTCCAATGAGTCCGACTCCGATAAGGGTAATATTCATTTATCTCAATTTTTTAAGTGTCAAAAATTTTGCATTTTCTTCACACTTTTCGAAAGTGATAATGTATTGTGGATTTTCTTTTGGGTATTGCAAAAGATAGTCAGGGCAAGGTTTTTTCTGCGCATGACTTTTATCAAAATCAACGTATCCACCCATAATAATACTGTCTTTGAGAAATTTCTCATTGACGTTATTGAGTTTCATCTCCTGAGAAAAAGTAGGGGTGTACTCAAGATCTTTGCTCAATGTTTCGGCAATTACTCTCGAATTCGGGAGATATCCACTGCAGCTTGCGCCTTTTTTGTTCAAAATAAAAAACACAATAATGAGTCCAGGAATTACCCCGATAAGATAGAATTTCAGTTTTCTTAACATTGAAATTGATTAAAAAATAAGTAAATTAATATCGTGATAGGTCAAATCGAATCGATCACAAATTGATTTGTTAGTGTGTCTGCCTTTGTACATATACAAACCTGGTTTCAGATGGTTTTTGCGCAAAAGCATATTTTCCAAACCGCCTTCTTCATCATAGTTAAGAAGATAGGATAGGAAAAAGTTAGAAATAGCCTTGGTGGTTGTTCTAGGCATTTTCGACGTGATATTAGGTAACCCACAATGCACGATATCGTGTTTGATAAAAAATGGATTTTCCATTGTTGTAAGCTCCGAAGTTTCGAATATCTTACCATTGTCAATTGATATATCCAATATGACGCTCCCTTTCTTCATCCTCATTACCATCTCCTCACTTACAATTGGAGTTCTGTTCATCGTTGGAAGTGCACCAATCACCACATCTGCTCTTCTCAAAGCTTTTTTTAATTCTTTTGGGTCTATAATTGAAGTGGGGATTCTACCATCAACTACGGTCTGAAGTCTTCTCAACTTAGAAAGGGAATTGTCAAATACTCTAACACTGGCTCCAAGCCCTAGTGCAGCCTTTGATGCGTATTCGCCGACGATTCCTGCTCCGATAATGAGGACTTCTGCAGGTCTAACACCCGTAATTCCTCCAAGCATTAATCCATTGGAAAGGGCTAAAAGTTCACTTGCATAAAGGATCGAAATGTTTCCCGCAATTTCACCAATCATCCTTACTAAAGCCAATTGCTTGTATTCGTCTAAAATAAATTCAAAAGCAATAGCGTTGACTTTCTTTTCAGCAAGTTGCTTGAAGTAATCAGAGTCTCTCAAGTTGATCTGAAGAGCAGATACCAAGTAGGAATTACACTTTAGATACTGGATTTCCTCTGTTGTTGGAGGGTTGATTTTTAGGACAATATCTTGTCCAAAAGCAACTTTGGGGTCATCTGTAATTTTTGCCCCTGCTTCTGCATACTGTAAATCGGTAAAAAAGGAACTTTTTCCTGCGTCTTTTTCAATGAAAATTTCATGTCCGTGATCTGTAAGAACTTGTACTGCATCAGGTGTGATGCATGTTCTTCTCTCATTAAGACAGGTTTCCTTTGGAATCCCGATGCTGAATTTTTTGCCTTTTTTTACAACTTCTAGTTTTTCTTCAGTTGGCATCAGTTCCGTTTCGGAAAAAGGGGTAAAGATTGGTGAGTTTCCCATTGTTTACAGTTAAGTTGCAAAGATAAAAAATTACCTTACACAAAATGCAATGTTCTGGAATCTCCGTCATGTTCGATGGTGATTTCGTGATAATCCCAGTTTTTGAGTTCGGATTCGTAGATTTCTGGCCACTCGATAATCGAAAGGTAGCCTCCTTCCAAATATTCTTCGATACCGATATCAAAAGCTTCATTAATATTTTTTAATCGGTAAAGGTCGAAGTGAAAAACATTGCCTTTCGGCGTGATATATTCGTTTACAATGGCGTAGGTCGGAGAGGAGACTTCATCTGTACTCCCCATTTCTCTTAATAAAAATTGGGTGAATGTTGTTTTTCCAGCACCAAGATTTCCTTTTAACAAAAGGATGTTATGTTTCAGTTGAGGAAGAATGGCTTCAACTATCTGTTGCCAATCTTTTTCTGTTGGAACTTGCATTTTCATGTTGCAAAATTACTCAAATTTCTAGCCTATTGAAAACTAAATTTATAATCAGTTTTTCGTTTTTTAATCCTATTTTTGAATTAAATCATTCATGCATTCCCATTAATTGTCATATGATTTTCCGTATTTTTACGCCATGATTACGAAACAGACCATAGACAAGATTTTTTCAACCATAAGAGTGGAGGAGATTATCGGAGAATATGTTCAGTTAAAAAGAGCGGGGACCAATTTCAAGGGATTGAGTCCTTTTCATGATGAAAAGACTCCAAGTTTTGTAGTGTCTCCAAGCAAACAGATATGGAAAGATTTCTCTTCTGGGAAAGGAGGAACTGCTATATCTTTCTTGATGGAAATCGAAGGGTTTACCTATCCCGAAGCACTTCGCCATGCTGCTAAAAAGTATGGAATCGAAGTTGAAGAAGATATCCAAGAACTCAGCGAAGAGCAAAAGCAAGCGCAGACAGACAGAGACTTGCTTTTCAAAATTCATGAGGTCGCCAACGATTTTTATCAAAATCAATTATACGAAACTGAGGAGGGTAAACTTATTGGACTTTCTTATTTCAAAGAAAGAGATCTTAAGGAAGATACGATTAGAAAATTTCAGTTAGGGTACTCTCCCGAACAGAAAAATGCCTTCACTGAGTTTGCTTTAGAGAAGGGGTATTCCAAAGATATCTTGGAAAAATCAGGATTGTCCATCTTTCCAGAGAATTCACCTGCGGGAATCGACCGTTTCAGAGAACGAGTAATTTTTCCTATTCATAGTTTTTCTGGAAGAGTTTTAGGCTTCGGAGCAAGAATTTTGAAGTCTAATGTTAAGACAGCCAAATACCTTAACTCTCCCGAAACTGAAATCTATCACAAGTCCAACGTTTTATACGGACTTAATCAAAGTAAGCAATCCATTTCAAGAAATAATCTTTGCCTTTTGGTGGAAGGTTATATGGATGTTATAGCGCTACATCAGGCTGGTATAGACAATGTGGTGGCAAGTTCTGGAACTTCGTTGACCGTCGAACAAATCAAACTTATCAAGCGGTTAACGGAGAATGTGACCATTCTTTTTGATGGTGATGCTGCGGGAATTAAGGCAAGTTTCCGAAGTATTGACATGTTGTTGACGGATGGGATGAATATTCGCGTGGTCCTTTTTCCAGATGGAGATGACCCAGACAGTTTTTCCCGAAAACATCCTCGTGAATTTGTCGAAAATTATATCAAAAGCGAAGCAAAGGATTTTATTGATTTCAAAGCTGAAATTCTTTTAAAAGAAGCAGGAGAGGACCCGATAAAAAAAGCCGAAGCTATTAGAGATATCGTGAAATCGGTAGCTTTGGTTCAGAACTCTTTGAAGCAAGAGGTTTTCTTGAAGGAAGTTTCAACGAAATTTGGAGTTTCGGAGCAGTCTCTTTTCAATGAATTGGGTGTCCAGAAGGACCAGAATGTCGAAAATAAAAGACGCGAAAAACCTTCCATTCCGACCAAATTAGAAGTCGTTGCACCTCCTAAAATAGAACTGAGTGCCCTTCTTATTTTGGAAGAAAAATTGGTGGAGTTGATGTTAAAATATGGAGAACAGATTCTGCATCGTCGAGACCTCAATAATGAACCTTATGATATCACGGTGATTGAGGAGATTATTCATCATTTGGAGGAGGATAATTATCGAATTCAGTCCGAACTTAATAACAAAATTATTTCTCATATCAAAGAAGGAATGGGGCAGAATGAACTTCGGTCGGGTAACTTTTTCTTTGGATTAATGGATGAAGAAATGGACGGAAAAATTGCAGATGTTTTTGTGGAACCTTATGAAACCAGCAATTGGGAAAAACATAATATCTATTTCGGAAGAGAAAGCGAATTGGTTCCTCAGATTGTAAGCGATGTAATCATCCGACACAAGAGGGAGTTTATTGTACAAATGATTCGAGATATCAAGATAGAGCTTGATTATACCGATGAAAAGACGGAGTTATATCAAAAAATTGTACATCTTACTCAGCTCAAAAACCAAATCGACACAGACTTATATCGAATTCTGTGACATTTTGGCTATATTTGAAATAGGAATGGTTTTTGGAAAAAGCAAGGAAACCTTTCATTAAAAATAGGTTTTGAAACAAAACTTTCAGTATTAGTAAAATTTAAAAACGTATGAATATTAAAAAAGAATTTAGGGATTTTTCCGTAAAACACATGGGAAACAGCGGATTAGCTACTGATGAATATATGGGATTAATGCCTCAGAATCTTACACCTTACATTATGGAAGAACGTAGGATGAACGTGGCTCAAATGGACGTTTTTTCTCGTTTGATGATGGACAGAATCATCTTTTTAGGAACAGGAATCGATGACCAAGTGGCAAACATTGTAACAGCGCAGTTGTTATTTTTAGAAAGTTCTGATCCTAATAAGGATATTCAAATCTATATTAATTCTCCAGGAGGAAGTGTATATGCTGGTTTGGGTATCTACGACACGATGCAGATTATTAAGCCAGATGTTGCTACTATCTGTACAGGAATGGCTGCGTCAATGGGTGCTGTTCTTTTGGTTGCAGGTGAAAAAGGAAAAAGATCAGCGTTGAAGCATTCAAGAGTAATGATTCATCAGCCATCAGGAGGAGCTCAAGGTGTAGCTTCTGACATGGAAATCAACCTTAGAGAAATGTTGAAGTTGAAAAAAGAACTTTACGATATTATCGCTCAACATTCTGGTCAGTCATATGACTGGGTGGAGAAATCTTCTGACCGTGACTATTGGATGACTTCTTCCGAAGCAAAAGAATTCGGAATGGTTGATGAAGTATTAGAAAAGAAGAGCTAATAGAGCTTTCGATAAAATAAAAAGGAGCGATTAATTATCGCTCCTTTTTATTTTATATTTTTTTAGAATTTAACTTGCAGTCCCAAACCGTTTTGATTAGCTACTACAAAGTACTCTTTTTTTGTATAGGCTTCTAACATTGCTGTCTTCTTTGCCTCTTTCATTTGGCTGTGTCCACTGATTTTCAGTATTGCTCCAACACCCATTGCTCCAAGACCAATCAGGACAGGTACTTTTGCACCCCCTGTTGAAGTGGAGGAAACGCCATCCTGTGTTGGAATATTTAAAATAACTCCAACAAGAGCAATGGTACCGCCACCAATTAAAAAACCGTTGCCAACGCTATTTAATTTTTTTCCACGGATGTAATCCACATTGGTTTCATACTTTTTAGAATCAGCTTTTTGAACATCATCTTTAAAAGAGCTTGTTTCCTGAGTATTGATAGTCTTAATAGAATTAACATATAAAAACTCAGCAACATTGGTTTCTGCATTTACAAAATTGACCTTGTCACCATTGTGAACTAGATCCCTGTAAGGAATTTTAAGGTCTGTAATCGTCGTAATAATGCCTTTAGGTGATTTTTCTGGAATGGTGGTTTGTCCAAAAATTGTCAAACTACAAAACAAGGCAAAACACAGAATGAGCGTTTTCATTATGGATTAAATCCTTCAATAATTTTTGAAAAATCAGCGATATTAAGAGCTGCACCACCAATTAATCCTCCATCAACATCTGGTTGAGAAAAAATTTCTTTAGCGTTATCTGGTTTTACAGAACCTCCGTAAAGGATAGAAACTTCGTCAGCCACTTCTTGACCATATTTTTCAGCAATAAGACCACGGATATAAGCGTGAACTTCTTGTGCTTGTTCTGCAGTAGCTGTTTCACCTGTTCCGATTGCCCAAACTGGTTCGTATGCGATAACTACTTTTTTGATTTCGTCAGCAGAAAGCGTGAAAAGAGCAACTTGCGTTTGATTTTTGATCACTTCTAGGTAAGAACCATCTTTTCTTTGCTCTAATTTTTCACCATTACAATAGATAGGAGTAAGACCGGCATCCAACAGCAATTTAACTTTTCTATTAGCATGACTATCCGTTTCACCATGATATTGTCTTCTTTCCGAATGTGCGATGATAGAACCATCTAATCCGATAGATTTCAACATTTCTACAGAAATTTCTCCTGTGTAAGCACCACTTTGATACTCGCTCATGTCCTGAGTGTAGACTTCAACTCTGGAATTTTCAAAAATATCTTTTGCCAACATGCTGTAGACAGCAGGAGGTGCAATATACACTTCGCAGTTGGAGTTATGGCTATTGGTATAAGCCAATAAATCGTTCATCAACTGTTGCGCTCCGGATAAATCTTTGTTCATTTTCCAGTTTCCGGCTACAATGTTCTTTCTCATAATTTTTTTTATTTTTTTGTTCTTTAATTATTCTTTAATTCCCTCTAACTTAAACATAAATGCATACACTAATGCCACATCTTTGAGATAATCAAATCTACCTGAAGCTCCACCATGTCCGTAAGACATGTCTGTTTTTAGAAAGATGATATTATTTCCAGACTTGATGTCTCTAAGTTTTGCGGTCCATTTTGCAGGTTCAAAATACTGAACCTGAGAATCATGAAGTCCAGTGGTTATCAATAGATTGGGATAGTTTTTCTTTTCAATATTTTCGTAAGGCGAATACGATTTCATATAGAAATAGGCTTCCTTATTATTTGGATTTCCCCATTCGTCATACTCATTGGTTGTCAATGGAATGCTTTCGTCTAACATGGTGTTGACCACATCTACGAAAGGAACTTGTGCAATAACACCTTTCCACATTTCTGGTGCCATATTAGCAATTGCTCCCATCAACAATCCTCCAGCTGAACCTCCTTGAGCATAAAGTTTTTTTGATGACGTGAAATTTTGTTCGATTAAATATTTTCCAGAATCAATGAAATCGGTGAAAGTATTTTTCTTTTTCATCATTTTTCCATCTTCATACCACTGTCTTCCCATTTCTTGTCCGCCTCTTATATTCGTTAATGCATAAACAAACCCTCGATCTAACAACGAAAGTCGAGCACTGCTAAATGTAGCATCCATCGAATTTCCATAAGAACCATACGCATAGAGAAGCAAAGGATTTTTACCATTTTTAACCAATCCTTTTTTGTACACCAGCGAAATTGGAATTTTAGTGCCGTCTTTTGCTGTTGCGAAAACTCTTTCAGTTACATATTGATTTTTGTCGTAACCACCGAGAACCTCCTGTTGTTTAAGCAAAATTCTTTTTCCCGAAGCTAAATCTTGCTCATACTGAGAAGATGGAGTAATCATGGATGTGTATCCGAATCTGAAATTATCTGTATTGTATTCTGGATTTCCTGATGGATAAACGGTATAAGTTGCTTCGTCAAATTTTAGAAACTCCTTCTTGCCAGTCTTTCTGTTCATAATTACCAATTGCGAAAGACCATTCTGACGTTCAGAGAAAACCAAAAAATTTTTGAATTCAGAAATACCTTCCATCAAGACATCTTTGCGATGTGCAACAAAATCTTTCCAGTTTTCGACCCCCGTATTATTGATAGGAGTTTCTATAACTTTGAAATTAAGCGCATCTTTATTGGTGGTGACAAGAAATCGGTCTTCTAAAGCCGTTACATCATACAAAACGTTTTTCATCCTTGGTTGAAAAACTTTGAAATCGTCCATTGGTTGATTAGCATCGATATATTGAACTTCGGAAGAGGTTGTTGCCGCTGAATTTATGAAGATAAATTTTTCATTCTTAGATTTGTAAACACCAATATAGTTGGTTTTATCTTTTTCGTCATAAACCGTGACATCATTACTGGAATCTGTTCCGATAACATGTCGAATGATTTTCTCTGAAAGTAAAGTTTCAGGATTATTAGAGGTGTAAAAAAATGTTTTATTATCATTAGCCCAAACAGCGTAGCCAGATGTGTTTTTAATATTGAGATCGGTGATTTTACCAGAAGGTAAATCTTTGATAAAAAGCTTATATTGTCTTCTGGAAACATCATCAACACCAAACACCATTTTGGTATTATCAGGACTAATATTATACCCCGATGCCGAATAATAAGGTTTTCCTTCTGCCATTTGGTCTACATCCAAGAGAATTTCTTCAGGAGCTTTAAGATTTCCTTTTTTTCGACAATATTTATAATACTGTTTTCCAGTTTCGGTTTTCGTGTAATAATAGTAACCATTTTTAAATATAGGAACAGATTCATCCTTTTCCTTAATTCTGGCTTTCATTTCCGCGAAAAGTTTTTCCCGAAAAGTTTCAGTATCTTTCATCATCGACTCCCAATACTTATTTTCCTCGGTAAGATATTCAACCACTTTTGTAGAGTCTTTACCTTTTTTGAAGTAATCAATCATCCAATAGTAAGGATCATTAACCGAGTCACCATGAATTGTTCTGATGTGCTCTTGTTTTTCGGCTATAGGCGGTTTTACATTTGGCCAATTTTGTGCAGTGCTCATACTTGAAAATAAGATAGCAGAAATGATTAGAAAATTTTTCATCATTACTATTTTTTAAGTTTAGTCCATCTGCCACATGTTTTTCAACAGTTTGTAGAAGCGGTGTTCCTCTTCACGAACTATGTGGTCGGCTTTGATTAATGATTTTGCGAATTTTACAAAATCTACTCTTTCTTTTTCTGTCGAATCGTCATGGAAACAACGAGCATGAAACTCAAAATGGTCTTTCCAATCTTCTGGTTGTAAAGTAGAAATAACTTCTAACTCATTATCCAAATTGATGCGGAAAGGAAATTCTTCCGCCAAATATTCTTGAATTTTCATCCCTTCTGCTGGTACGAATTCTCCGTCAACAGCCGAAAGAATCATTAATAAATGGTAACCTGCAATGGATTTGTTTGATTTTTGCAACATAATTATTCTTTTATTTATAGTAGTCTAATGCTCTTAGTTTATCAACAATTTTTCCTTTTTCTAGAATCAAAATGGAAGGATTACTTCTCGCAATTGTTTTGATTGCTGTTCCGTCCATAATGGTCTCGTTGATATTTTTAAAGGTTCCTGGTTCTGAAGATACGCCCATTACAACAGTGTTCTTCTCGGATTTTAATTGAGTTTCTATTTTCTGCAAAACTTCCGCATCAACTTGTTTCGGATAATACGTGAAAACCAATATCGCTCGTGGAGCTTGCAGAATTTCAGCTTTTCTGTCAACAAGGTCTTTATCCAATAAATTGAATTTGGTAATTTCGGAAACATAACCCTGTTTAACTAATTGAGAAACGCTTTTGCCTTCCTCTACTTCCCAAGGTGTGCCATCTTGCCAATATTCTTCCTTGTTGAGGTAATCATCTTGATTTAAAGTGATTTCTTGACCCGTTTTTTTATTTTTTAAAGTATATATCGTGGTATAGACAGAAGGATTTTCATTAATTTTCTTAAGTTCAGCGTTGATGTCCGTTCCGATTTTGTAGTCTCTAAAATCAATAAGTGGTTCTTTTCTAATTCCCCAAATCATCATCATGGTGAAAATGAACATGCTCAATATAAAAAGTCCTTTACTCCCTTTGTTAGAGTCGGTTACTTCTTCTTTTTTGTACATCATCCAGAGAATAAGAAGGGCAACCAACAAGACCATATCCTTGATAAAACTTTGCCAAGGCGTGAATTTAATAGCATCACCAAAACAGCCACAATCCGTTACTTTATTAAAATATGCTGAGTAAAATGTCAAAAACGCAAAGAAAACACAGAGTGAAATTAGGGCAATTAGCGTTTTCTTAAGATTGATTTTAAGAAGAAGCATCACTCCCAAAGCAAGTTCGAGAAGAACTACAAAAATAGCAATGGGTAAAGAATTAGATTCCAAAAATCCGATGTTGAAAACATCTGGTGCAAAGTACTCCTCTAATTTGAAGGAAAATCCTCTTACATCGACCGCTTTAACAAAGCCTGATGCAATAAATATGAGTGCTACAACAATTCTTAAAATCCCTTTCATTTATATTTTTTTTCTAGTTACTAGTTTCTCGTTGTTGGTTTCTAGTTTCTAAGTGTTACTATAATTATTTTTCATCCATCATCCATCATCCATCATTTATCCATCATCATTTACTACGCTTCTCGCGTAATTACTTGTGATTTTTGGTTGCTGTCTTCCATCATTTTGATAAGACAAAATACAGCGTAATTGAGCATGTCAAAATAATTGGCGTCGATTCCTTCCGAAACCAAAGTAGCTCCTGCATTGTCTTCTATCTGTTTAGTTCTCAACACTTTTTGATAGATAAGATCCGTAATGGACGAAATTCTCATTTCGCGCCATGCTTCACCATAATCATGGTTTTTGCGTTGCATTAGTTGTTTGGCTTCCTCAGCGAAGCGGTCATACAAGGCCATTATCTCAATAGGATTGCTTTCCAGAACATCCGAAACACCCTTCTCTAATTGTATTAATCCAATGATTGAGTAATTAATAATAGCGATGAATTCCTCATCTTCGCTTTCGTTAACTAACTTTTTTCCATTGATTTGAATGGTCCTTATTCGATTGACTTTGATATAGATTTGATCGGTTACAGAACTCGTCCTCAAAACACGCCATGCTGTCCCATAATCTTTCATTTTTTTGGTAAACAAATCACGACAGGTTTTGATGACTTGGTCGAACTCTTGTGAAGTTTTCAACATAATTTAATTTGTTGTTCAAAGATAGGTAATTTGTCTGGAAGATGGAAGTTAGATGATAGATGTCAAATTTTATTTTGTGCTTTTTCACTTGCTTTATTGCCTATATTTGAAGTGTAAATTTTCAATTTGAAAAAAATAGCACTACTTTGTCTTTATATTTTTTTTCTTGGTTGTCAAGAGAAGGAAGCCGTATATGTTGAAACTAAGAAAGGAGATGTTTATTTGGATTTCATAGCCACTTTGGAAACTGTAGTCAGCTACAATGCTAATCCTGATGCGGACGGGAACTTTCAATCAATTGCAGATTTTGACTATAAAAAGGATCCTCTTTTGAGGGAACTTACGAAACAGCCTTACTTTGAGGGAGATCTTCTCAATGTGAAAAAGCTAAAACCTAATGTTGAGCCGAATAAAAAATATTTCTTAGACAAGGATAAAAAAATCAGTTTTGAAGTTGTATTGAAAAATTATGCGTCTGAAGCAAAGTTAAAATTACAATCAGGAAACCAGCTATACACTTATCTGAGACCAATGCTTCAAGTGGAAGTAGTTAGTATTCTAGACCTTGACAAAGATGGAATTAAGGAGGTAATTATTATTCAGTATGGTTATTTTATGAATACAGAACATTATTATTTCGAAGTTTATAGTCCATTAAAAAAGTGAAAGTTACCGCATGAAGATACTTCGACTATTAACCATTGTTTTATTCCTTTTTTCATGTAAAAAAGAGGAAAAAAAAGTGATTCCGTGGAAATTGGGTGAATTGACTTTTTCTACCCAATGCATATTGGCTACAGATTTTATTAAAGATGGTGCTCCTTTGAAAATAAATATTGATTCGGTACTTACAAATGAAAATAGAAAGTATGTAGAACCCTTATCAAAAGAAAGTTTCTTAAGTGGCAATCAAATTCTTTTGGAAAATTTTAAAGCAAACGCCATTGCAGATAAAGCGTATTTTCTTGATGAAAATCGTCAAATCATACTATTGTATCATAATAAGTCCGAAGAATCCATCAACTTTAGAATACAAAGAGACAAAGAAAATGTGGAGGTGGATGAAATTTATTTTACTGACAAATTGAAAGGAGTTCTTTTGAAAGATTTGGACAAAGATGGAATAAAGGAGATTATCATGTTGCGATATTACCTTTCTGAAGAATCATATAGTGGTAATATGTATCAAGTAAATGTTTATTCGGTTGTTGACTAATTTTTATCTTTGTGATTATGTTGAATATGCTTAGCGAACAGAATTTTTTTATTAATTGCAAGGGCAAATTAATTGATTTGTCAACTCCCAAAATCATGGGAATTCTCAACTTGACACCGGATTCTTTTTCGGATGGTGGACAATTTAATTCTGAGAAATTAGCTCTACAACAGGTTGAGAGAATGATTTCCGAGGGAGCTGATTTTATTGATATTGGCGCGCAATCGACACGACCTAATGCAGATTTGATTTCAGCAAAGGAGGAAATTTCAAGAATTGGAAATTTAATTTCATTGATTAAAAAGGAATTTCCAGATATTCTGATTTCTTTAGATACGTTTTATGCCGAGGTGGTAAAGTTTGGTTTTGATCAAGGAATTGATTTAGTAAACGATATTTCTGGAGGAAACTATGACGAAAATTTATTAAAAACAGTCGCAGAAACGGGTCTTCCATATGTATTGATGCACAGTCCTATTTCGTATGAAAGTATGCATAACAAGAATATCGAAGATGATGTGACTATTTTTATTAATCGATATTTTTCTCAGAAAGTTTCACAAATTTACACACTTGGAATCAAAGATGTTATCTTGGACCCAGGTTTTGGATTTGGTAAAACCATTGTACAAAATCACCAAATGATTGACGACTTACCATATATTGGTTTTGATCGTTTGCCTTTGTTAGTAGGTATCTCGAGAAAATCTTTCATATATAAACCACTTGACAAAATGCCTTTGGAAATAGGAGAGGAGACTCAAGTTTTGCATCAAAGACTTTTAGAAAAAGGAGCTAAAATTCTTAGGGTTCACGATGTTGCGGCAACAAAGAAAACATTTGATGATTTCTTTCTGAAAGGCTGAAATTATTTGAAATCCTTTTCTTGCATTTCGATTTCTAAAAGGAGCTTTTCATTGCTATTTCTATATTGATAAGTAATCGCAGAAATCCCGAAAATCTTCATTTCCTTCAAGGTTTGTTTGTAGTTTTTGTCTTTCGCCATGTTTTTTTTAATCACATTTTTGGCTTCGGGCTGTTGCAAAAGTGGTGCAATATCTTGCGGGACAATCGCAGTGTAAATGAGGTCGTTGTGATTTCCCAAAGTTACTTTAGTGATTTTGACGCCTGCTGAATCTACTTTAGGAAGCTGGTTGTTGACGATTTCTAGCATTCCGTTAAGTTGCCTTGCATTTTGGTCGGCAAATATATTTTTTCCTAGGGTGTTGAGATTGGATTTGTTGACCGTTTCCGAAAAAAGTTTGGTTCCATCTTTTCCCAAAAGCATGAGTCTTAGATTAATTCCTTGATTAATCAGAAGCATATTTTTAGGGTTTTTCTTGATGGTTTTCAGCATAAGGTCGGTCATCGTGTTTTGGATGACCATTGGTTCTGATATGTCTTTGTCTAAATCGGTTTGAAACTCCATTAGGATTTCTTGTTCGCTTATTTTTTCTACTTTAGAAAGCCAAACAAGGGAGTCAGATTCGGATTTTTTGACTTGCTCCGCCGACTGTAAAAAATCTTTGATTAAATCTTCTCTCGTTTGCTCCTTTTTTTTGCAAGAAGTTGCATATATGCATAGGACAATGATGGACAAAAAAATACGCTGAATTCTTCGCATTACTAAGATTTCTATTTATACTAAAAATTTTCGGATTATGATTTTATTTAGGAACTACATTTACAAGTAACTAACTGGAATTCTGACAGTGTTTTACATATTGCTACATCTGTAAATTAGTCTTCCTATTACAAAAAGTGCAACAACAACACTAAGAACAGTTCTCCAAATAGGTGTTTCTTTATTTTGACTCATTATTTTAAATCATTTTTTGATATTACAATCTCCTTAATCAGCTTTCCTTTTGCGTCTTTATACTGGTATTTCAAAGTGGTTATGTTAAATTTTTCAACGGAATTAAGAACACGTCCAATTTGAGGGTCTTTGATTGTTTCCTCTTTTATAAGGTCTTCGGCTCCTTCACTACTAAAAATCTCTGCATAACTTTCGGAAATCTGCGCCTCATAAATGATGTCATGATCTTGACCAGCTCTAATTTTTAAGATTTTCAATCCAGTCTCTGGATCTTCAGGCGGTAACGCTTTGTTAAATGTTTCCAAGACTTTGTTGAGGTCATCAGGTGAGCTCATGTCCATAGAACTCATATCCATTTTTAGAGAACCAATATTGGCTTTGTTATAAACTTTTGTTTCGACAAGTTGACTATTTTTATCTACTATTTTTAGTTTGAAATCTACTCCCTCTTCAATTAAATCGATGAATTGAGGTTCTGTTTTTAGGGCATTTGCCATCAATTCAAGGACTGGACTGGCCATCATTTCCATTTCGGAATCATTCTTCAGAAAGTCCAAATAAGTTCTGATGGTGACCTCGTTTTCGCCCGTCTTTTCAGCGGAGATGTAGGTAATGTTCATTCCCGCTCCTGTTAAGTCTTGTGAAGTATTATTAAAAGCTTGGACAAATTCTGCAATTTTTGTTTTTACTGCTTTTTTACATGAAACTAAACTTAAGGGCAAAGCCAAAAGACAGAAAAATAATATAATCCTTCTCATATTGTGTTTTTTATTATCTATATTAAATATCCAACGCCTTCTGATAAGCATTCTCAATTCCTGCTAAATTTTTCCCTCCCGCAGTTGCAAAACCTGGATTTCCTCCGCCACCACCTTGGATTTCTTTAGCCAATTCTTTAACGATATTTCCAGCGTGATATTGAGCTTCTAAATCTGCAGAAACACCCACAGAAATCAAAGGTTTTTCACCAGCGTCAGAAATGATAATCGTAACCGAATTCGGAACATCTTTTTTCAATTGAAAAACAATATCCTTCACAGAACCTGCATCTAATGAAGTCTTTTTCACCAAAAGTTGTTTGTCACCTTTTTGTGTGAACTCATTTTTCCAATTCTGAACTTCCATTTTAGCTTGTTGAGCTAAGAATTTATCTAATTGATGTTTCAAATCTTTGTTTTCGTCCATCAATTTGTTCACCGCATTAATTGGGTCACTTGGATTTTTAAGTAAGTGAAGAATTTCGTTGTATTTTCCAAAAGTTTCTTTCAATTCTTCAATGGCAGTTGCTCCTGTAATCGCTTCAATACGACGGATTCCAGCCGCACTTGACGATTCACTTTGCAATTTAAACAACGTAATATCTCCTGTATTTTCAACGTGAGTCCCTCCACAAAGTTCCACAGAATCCCCAAAACGAATCATACGAACCACATCGCCATATTTTTCACCGAACAAAGCCATTGCTCCTTCTTCCAAAGCTTTTTTGAAAGGAACTGCTCTTTTTTCATCTAACGGAATTCGGTCAAAAATTTTCTGATTAACTTTTTGGTTGATTTGCTTTAACTCATCTTCTGTCAATTTATTGAAATGAGAAAAGTCGAAACGCAAATAATCCGGACCAACATAAGAACCTTTTTGCTCTACGTGAGTTCCCAAAGTTTCTCTCAAAGCTTCGTGCAACAAGTGTGTTGCGGAGTGATTGCTTGTGATTTTTTTTCTTCTTTCTTTATCAACCACCGCACGGAAAGGGAAATCCAAATGCTCCGGTAAAACTTCCGTAAAATGAACAATCAGATTATTTTCCTTCTTGGTATTAAGAATTTGAATTTTTTCAAATTGATTTTCGATAAAACCAGTGTCACCAACTTGTCCACCACTTTCAGCATAGAAAGGCGTCGCCTGAAACACCAATTGGTATTGAGTTCCTGCTTTACTTTCAATTTTGCGGTATTTTGTGATTTTAACTTCAGTTTCCAAATAATCGTAACCGATGAATTCTTCTCTTTCATCTTCTCTCAAAACTGTCCAATCATAAACTTTGAATTGGTTCGCTGATTTTGAAATATTTCTTGCCTCTTCTTTAGCTTTTTCAAAACCGTCTTGATCAATCTCAAGATTTCTTTCTTCAGCGATAATTCTCGTTAAATCATCAGGGAAACCGTAAGTTTCATAAAGATCAAAAACTTCGTCACCAGGAAGAATTTTTTCACCTTTAGCCAAAGTTTGCTCAATTAATTTTTCAACACGGATTAAGCCGTTTTCAATATTTTGAAGGAATGAATGTTCCTCTTCTTTAATCACTTCAGTTACCAATTTCTCTTGCTTCACAATCTCAGGGAAGAATGATCCCATTTGATCTTTAAGAACAGAAGCCAATTGATAAATAAAAGGCTCTTTCATATCTAAAAATCGGTAAGCGTAAGAAATCGCGCGTCTCAAAATTCTTCTAATCACATAACCTGCTCCATTTGCAGAAGGCAATTGTCCATCTGCAATCGCAAAAGCTACTGCACGAACGTGATCCACAACTACACGAATCGCTACATCTTTTTCGTCCTCTAAAATTCCTGTATATTTTTTACCAGAAAGTTCTTCAACTTTAGCAATTAAAGGTGTAAAAACATCAGTATCGTAATTGGAAGTTTTTCCTTGAAGTGCCATACACAAACGCTCGAATCCCATTCCGGTATCGATGTGTTTTGCAGGTAAATTTTCAAGACTTCCATCGGCTTTACGGTTGTATTGCATGAAAACCAAATTCCAGATTTCCACTACTTGTGGATGGTCGTTATTTACCAATTCTAAACCTGAAACTTTTGCTTTTTCTTCATCACTTCTAATATCCACATGAATTTCCGAACATGGTCCACAAGGTCCAGATTCTCCCATTTCCCAGAAATTATCTTTCTTGTTTCCGTTGATAATTCGACTTTCGTCGATATGATCTTTCCAGAAATTGTAGGCTTCGTTATCTCTTTCAAGATTTTCTTTTTCGTCACCTTCAAAGATGGTTACGTAAAGATTTTCTTTCGGGATTTTATAAACTTCCGTCAATAATTGCCAAGCAAAATCGATTGCATCTTTTTTGAAATAATCTCCAAAACTCCAGTTCCCTAACATTTCGAACATGGTGTGGTGATAGGTATCACGACCTACATCGTCCAAATCATTGTGTTTTCCCGAAACTCTCAAACATTTTTGCGTATCTGCAATTCTCGGTGCTTTTGGCGCTTTGTACCCCAAAAAATAATCTTTGAATTGGGTCATCCCCGAATTTGAGAACATTAACGTTGGGTCATCCTTCAAAACAATCGGTGCAGAAGGAACGATAAGGTGTTCTTTACTTTTGAAAAAATCTAAAAATTGTTGGCGTATTTCTTGTGAAGTCATATTGTGGCTTTATGCTCTCAGCAATAGGCTTTAAGCTTTTATTAAAGTTGCAAATTTAGTGAAATTTTGGAGATCATTATAGAGAATTTAACGATAAACTTTGTTGTCAATAACAAAACAAAAAAGGCGCAACTAATGGCGCCATTTTTAATTTGTTAACAATATCAAATAAAAGAACCGCGAGGGTTCGCGGTTCCTTGCTACATCTATATAAATGAACTAAAACGATTCTCCAATTCTAAAGTAGAAAGCAAAATCGTCTTTCCCTCTTGCAACGTCTATCCCTAACCGCATCTGCGTAGATTTCACGGCGAGATATCGAAACCCTAAACCAACGGATGGATAGAGTTTCCAATTAAAACTTTCTGTGTCCGAACCATAAAGTGTCCCAAGACCAGCAAAGCCTACAGCCCCAATTCGAGGCAAAAAATTCCAACGGTATTCTCCTTGGATATCCATCTTCCCATCACCTCGATACTTCCCATCTGTATATCCTCTTAAGTCAACGTTATTAATGACCACTTGCCTTTGGAAATCCAAATTTCCTGACCCAGCTTTGATGTACGCTCTAGCTACAATTACATTTCTTTTTCCAGATGGAAAATATTGATTGTGATAAGCGTTAACTATTCCGTAGTTAGCATCGTTATTAAACCATTCAGGATAAAAACTAATCATAGCGCTGGTTTTGCTTCCTTTGGTTGGATAATATACATTGTTTCTACGGTCGTTAAGGTACATTAAGGTAAGTGAGTTGGATGTTATACTGCTTTTGTATCCTACACTGTAGAAAGCTGTGTCAACTTGATTGTAAAAGTAACCTAATCCAACGAAATTCTTTTTACCAACATTTCTTAGCAAACGGATTGTGAAGAAAACGCTTTCGCTTGAATATGGATAAAAATTGCCTTCATCTTCACCTGGAATCTCCACATATGTCTGAAAATGGTAATCTCCAATTCCTCCCGCTGATACAACTCTCCATTTGTCTTCATCAAAGTACATTTGTGCAAAAGCCACAGCAAACCAAGTGTCATTAGTTGTTCTAACGTAAGTAGCACCCACAGTTGAGCGAGGGCTTATTTGGTCGTTTTTAGAGGTTTTGAAGGAAAACAAAGTTCCAAGTCCATAAGTAAACCCCAACGTGTTACTGTAATTGACGTAAGGAAAAGGGGTTATCTCCACCTTTTTCCGAGGTTTGGTCACTTGAGTTTCTACGGAGTCTTTTACCTGAATGCTGTCCTGCGCAAAGCTCAAAAGTGAGAAATAAACTGCAAATAGCAATGTTAAAGAAAGTCGAATTTTGGTTATCATAGTAATAGTTTATAACAAATTTAAACTTTTTTATTTCAAGTAAGTCTTTTTTTGTTATAAATTTTTATACGTAAATTTTTGAAATTCAGTAGAGTTAAAGCTCTTCTTTCGGAAGGTTACTAGCCATTTCTAATCTGCTTGAGATAGCGAGCTTTAAGGATTTCATAGAATGAATGGCGATTAACGGCAATAGAAAATATCGAAGAAACCATTCCTGCTAGCATGAGGTAAAAGATTAGCGAATGTCTATCGGTCATTTCCAAAACCAAAATAGCAGAAGTAAAAGGAGCTCTTGTCATCCCTGTAAGAAATGCCACCATCCCGGCGAGAATAATCACATTGGTTTCGTTAGGTTTCAAATCCAGCCATCCGGAAAAAACGGCTCCAAAGCTTGCTCCTGCAGATAGAGAAGGGGCAAAGATTCCTCCTGCGCCTCCCGAAGAAAAGGATAAGGCGGGACCTAACATTCGGAAGAGAGGATTGTACCAGTTTTCGTGTTTGTCCTCGTTGTAAAGAACCCTGTCCATCACTTCTTTTCCCGAACCAAGAATTTCGTCACTTACAAAATAGGCGAGACTTGCAATGATTAAGGAGATTGTGATTAAATAAATGATGTTGGCTCTATTTGATTTTAATCTTTTTTTGAGGTGTTGGATATACAAAATGAAATTAGCCAATTGACTTCCAAATACCCCAGAAATAATTGAAATCAAAATAACAGGGAAAACAATCATCACGGTGATTCCTTGTGTTTTGGGATATCCAAGATAGAGGTAAGGACCGGATAATGATTGAGCCGTAAGACCTGCCACAATTACTGCGGTGAATAAGGCGGTTTTAAAATAATTAATATGGGTCTTCGCCAATTCTTCCACTGCAAAAACAATTCCTCCCAAAGGAGTATTGAATGCCGCAGAAAGTCCTGCAGCTGCACTCGCCATAATCATGTTTTTTTTGGAAATTTTTGGCCACCAATCTGGTAAAAGAGTGTAGATTCTGTGAAAAATAGAGCCTGCAATTTGTATGGTTGGCCCTTCTCGCCCAATGGCACCACCACCAATTATTAAAATCAAAGAAGATAGGATTTTAATGAACATGACTTTGAGGCTCAGTAAATTGACAATGAAACCTTTTTCTCGTGGATTAGCGAGCTCTACAGAAGCCATAACTTGAGGAATTCCACTTCCCCCAGAATAGGGAGCAAATTTCTTAACAAGCCACCAAGATGATACAAATCCAATGGGAGCGATAATGAAGATAATCCATCTTTTCCATTGCATGAGATGGATAAGTTGGTCTTCTCCCCACAAAAATAACTTTGCATAGAGAACAGCAACAATACCTGTTATCAAGGAGCCTATCCAAAAAGGAATCGCTTGAAGTAGATTGTACTTCAGTTTTTCATTTCGAATATTATCGAATGACCTTTTTAAAACAAGCCGAATCCTTTTCAAAATCATTTGCATTGCGCAAATTTAGTGATTTTCCAAAAAGGGGGGATAAGAAAATCGTCAAATTATAATGAAAATCAGGTCGATGCAAGGTTTTTAATTTCTTCTTCTGTAAGCCGAAAAACAGTCCATTCGTCCATGGGTTTAGCAGCAAGAGACTTGTAGAATTCGATGGAAGGGGTGTTCCAATCGAGGACGCTCCATTCCATTCGGCCACAGTTTTTTTCTTGTGCCACTTTTGCTAATTCGATGAGAAGTTTTTTTCCGTAACCTTTTCCACGATGTTCTGGCTCCACAAAGAGGTCTTCCAAATAGAGTCCTGGCTTACCAACAAAAGTCGAAAAATTGAAAAAGTACAGTGCAAATCCCACAGGAATCCCGTTTTCTTCTGCAATAAGAACTTCCGCATACTTGTTTTCGAAAATTTGCTTAGAAAGTTCTTCTGGACTGGTAACCATTTCATGTTCGAGTTTTTCATAAATCGCAAGCTTCCTAATCAAATCAAAAATGGTGGTAGTGTCTCTTTCTTCAGCCTTTCTTATTACAAATTCCTGCATTATTTTAATTTTAACGACAAAGATAAAGATGTTTTTTCAGAATTTTGGGCTTCAAGTTTTTCGATTATCTTTGAATTTCTAAACTTTCAAAACAAGAAACAAATAATCGAATGAGAGCGCTTCTATTCATTAACGGAACTCCGCCCAATGCTTTTCCTGAAGTGGGAAATTATGATATTGTTGGATGTACGGATGGCGCTTTTGATTATCTTTTGGAGCGAGGTTTTCCATTGACTCAACTTGATTTTGTTTCTGGCGATTTGGATTCCCAAACCAATTATAAAGATTTAAAACAGTATTCTGAAGAATTTAAATTTAAGGTTATTGAGACTCCAGACCAAGATTTTGCAGATTTCGAAAAAGCACTTGAGGTTTTGCTGAACAAAGGAGCGACAGAAGTAGATGTTTTTGGAGGAAGTGGAGGAGAGATGGACCATTTTTTGGGCAATCTTACGGCGGCATTTAAGTTTAAAGATAAATTGAAAATTAATTTTTTGGATGAGTTTTCAACTTATTTTTTTATTCCAAAAAACTTTGAAATCACTAATGTTAAAGGTCAATTGATTTCGCTTTTTCCGTTTCCAATTGCAAAAAATATCAAGACGAAAGGGCTTAATTGGGAACTCAACAATGAATTTTTGGACATGACTTCAAGAATCGGCACACGTAATTATGCCTCAGAAAATACAGTGGAAATCACTTACGAAGATGGAGATTTGCTCATTTTTGTGGGTGGTCAATATTTGTAATCACGCATTTTTGTTACTGTCAATCATTTCGAAAGCGCTTTTCCGTGAGTGAAATTTATTTTTTTCGAGATTCAATCAATAAATGAATTATTTTTGCAAAGAAAATGATGAGAGAAGTTCAGTTTCTGAACTTTTGGATGTATTAAAATTGTGTATTAAACTTCAAATTTCGAATTTTTAAGAATGAAAATAAAATATTCTGAGCTGATTGACCAAACGTTGTATTTCCCGACAGAGGAATTCAATGTTGCTGAGAACAAACTTTTGTTTCATGATATTCCATTGATGGACGTGATTGAGCAATTTGGAACTCCATTGAAAATCAGCTATCTGCCAAAAATTTCGCAGAATATTCAACGAGCTAAAAACTGGTTCAAAGAAGCATTCGAGAAAAACGATTACAAGAAGAAGTACCAATATTGTTATTGCACAAAGTCGAGTCATTTTAATTTTGTTTTGGAAGAAGCATTGAAAAATGATATTTCGATTGAGACCTCTTCTGCTTACGATATGGATATCGTGAAGTCGCTTTATGACAACGGAAAAGTTGATAAAAACATTGAGGTTATTTGCAATGGTTTCAAGACGGACGATTATTTATTGAAAATCTCCGAAATGATTAATTCGGGATTTGAGAATATCACTCCGATTTTGGATAATTATCGTGAGTTGGATAAGTTGACAGAAAGCATTGACACTACATTTGATATTGGAATCAGAATTGCTTCTGAGGAAGAACCAAAATTTGAATTCTATACTTCACGTTTGGGAATTGGATACAAGGATATAATCCCTTATTACTCTCAAAAAATCGCTGAACACCCGAATGCGAGATTGAAAATGTTGCATTTCTTCATCAATACAGGAATCAAGGACACCGCATATTATTGGAACGAATTGTACAAGTGTCTACGTGTGTATGCAAGATTGAAGAAGATTGCGCCAGAAGTAGATTCATTGAATATTGGAGGCGGTTTTCCGATTAAGACTTCGCTTAATTTTGATTACGATTACCAATATATGGTGAACGAAATTGTTTCTCAAATTAAAAAATTCTGTGAAGAAGAAGGGGTAGAAGAACCTAATATCTATACAGAGTTTGGAAGTTTTACGGTTGGTGAAAGTGGTGCTAATTTATATAAAATTATTTCTCAAAAACGTCAGAATGACCGAGAAAAATGGAATATGATTGATTCCTCTTTTATGACGACACTTCCTGATACTTGGGCGATTTCAAGACACTTTATAATGCTTCCGCTCAATCGTTGGGACGATACTTACGAAAGAGTATTTTTAGGTGGATTGACATGTGATTCGGACGATTATTATAATTCAGAACAGCATACCAATGCGATTTATTTACCTGTTTTTAGCGATACCAAACCTTTGTATATTGGATTTTTCCATACTGGAGCATATCAAGAGACAATTGGCGGTTATGGCGGGGTTCATCATTGTCTGATGCCTCAACCGAGACACGTCTTAATTGATAAGGATGACGAAGGTAATTTCCATTATGAGGTTTTCCGAGAAAAACAAGAACCTCAAGATATCTTGAAACTTTTAGGATATTAAAGATTAAAAAGAAAAAATATGAGAGAGCTTATTCTGTAGGATTAGGCTCTTTTGTTTTGTTTAGATCCTTTTTGTGCTTAGTTCTCCAGTAAAACTTCCAAATCTTCGTAATCTTGCCAAAGAATTAATAACTCTTGATTGCCTTCGCTAGTGATTTCTTCATTAGCGTGACAGCTTGTACAGAGCTTGATGATTTTTACGATTTTGTCTAGTTTTTTATAAACGAAAATATCTCGATAGGTGTGAAGACAAGAGAACTGATAGTTGAGTTTCCCAAATTCGAGGCCGTTTATTTTTTTACAGATTTGCTCGTACTTTTCAGGAGAGTGATTGACGAGACGATATCCGAAATTGTGCAGTTTTTTCTCGAAATTATCAGCTAAGTCTTTTGGACTCGAACTTCCATGGATTAATTGGTAACGAGGGTCACCCTTTTTCCATTTTTTCTTTAATGATTCATTCTTTAGCTTGTAAATAATAATTGAATCATATTCAACAGTTGCCTTTGTAGAAGAAATCAAAAAGCTACAGCTAACACTCAGAATAAAGAAAAATAAAAGCTTAAAGTATTTTTCCATGATGCAAAATGAAAAAGGGGTTCATCAGAACCTTTTCAAAGCTTTTTCTTATTGTTTAGACGGTGAATCTATTTCGAATTGCAGCCTTCCAAAAAATCAGCTCCAAAGTAGATAACCACCAACCAAACGAGTCCTTTGATGGTGAAAAAAGCTAAACCAGCCCAACCCACTCTTTTGAACCATTTCTTAAATTTGGATTGTTGTTCTGTATTTTCTTCTGGCGTATTCATTTCAAATTTTTTTCAAAATTAGAGATTCCATTTCAAATGATTGTTAGAAAGTTATTGAAAATCTTGATTATTCCGATTGAGGTTAACCTTTTGGAGATTTGAAATGGATGGTGTTTTTCAACTTGCGTTATAGAATATTTAATAGTGGCATTAAAGATTTTTTGCCAATTTCGGAATTGTTGCTATCTTTAAGAACGAACCAAACACTAAATTATGGCTAAAAAACAGAACGATTTCGGAATCGAAAAATCTTTGAAAAGATTAGGAATAAAAGAAGAAAACAAAGGTGTTTCCATGGGAAGTAAATTTTTTGCTTCGGGAGAAATTATCGAAAGTTATTCGCCTACGGATGGAAAATTGATAGCAAAAATCAAAACAGCTTCTTCCAAAGATTACGAAAAAGTTATTGAAACGGCTCAAAAAGCATTTAAGGAATTCCGGATGATTCCAGCTCCTAAAAGAGGAGAATTGGTTAGACAATTTGGTTTGAAGTTAAGAGAATACAAAGACGACCTTGGGAAATTGGTTTCCTACGAAATGGGAAAATCGCTTCAGGAAGGGTTGGGAGAAGTTCAGGAGATGATTGATATTTGCGATTTTGCAGTCGGATTGTCTCGTCAACTTCATGGTTACACGATGCATTCGGAGCGACCATTGCACCGCATGTACGAACAATATCATCCTTTAGGAATTGTTGGCGTTATTTCAGCCTTTAATTTTCCAGTTGCAGTTTGGAGTTGGAACACCGCTTTAGCTTGGATTTGTGGTAACGTTACCGTTTGGAAACCCTCCGAAAAAGTAGGGCTTTGCGCTATTGCTTGTCAAAATATCATCAATGAAGTTTTAAAGGAAAACCAAATGCCAGAAGGCATTTCTGCTGTTTTGGTTGCAGACCATGAAATTGGAGATTTGTTGGTGAGTGATAAAAATATTCCTTTGGTTTCGTTTACGGGTTCTACAAGAGTAGGAAGAATGGTAGGTTCTAAAGTGGCTGAACGTTTTGGTAAATCCATTTTAGAATTGGGCGGAAACAACGCCATTATTATTACAGAAAATGCAGACTTGGATATGTCAATAATTGGAGCGGTTTTCGGAGCAGTGGGAACTGCAGGTCAACGTTGTACTTCTACAAGGCGTTTGATTATCCACGAATCGGTTTATAATGAAGTTAAAAATCGTCTGGTAAAAGCATACGGACAACTTAAAATAGGAAATCCTCTTGACCAAAATAATCACGTAGGTCCTTTAATTGACCAAACTGCAGTAAATCAATATTTAGATGCGATTAAAAAATGTAAAAAAGAAGGAGGGGAGTTTGTTGTTGAAGGTGGTGTATTAGAAGGTAAAGAATACGAGTCAGGTTGTTATGTGAAACCATGTATCGCTGAGGTTAAAAATTCTTACGAAATTGTTCAACATGAGACATTTGCACCGATTCTTTATTTAATGAAATACAAAAATTTGGAAGATGCCATTGCTATGCAGAATGATGTTCCGCAAGGATTGAGTTCCGCAATTATGACTCAAAACTTACGAGAAGCTGAACTTTTCTTATCGCATGCAGGTTCGGATTGTGGAATTGCCAATGTCAACATTGGAACTTCTGGTGCAGAAATCGGTGGTGCTTTTGGAGGCGAAAAGGAAACGGGAGGTGGAAGAGAATCAGGTTCCGATGTTTGGAAATACTATATGAGAAGACAGACCAATACGATTAATTATTCTACGCAATTACCTTTAGCACAAGGGATTAAATTTGATATATAAAAATGAAAAATCTATTAGCAGCTTTTTGCTTTTTACTTCTTGTCTTTTCATGCGGTGATGACGAGACGAATAATCCTACAGATAACACGTCCTGTAAAGTGATAAGTGCTAAAACTTACAACTATAATTTTGATGATCTCTCGCTTTCCAATGCAGTCAATGATTTTACAAAATTCTCTTTTGAATATGATTCTCAAAATAGAATTTCTAAGGTAATTGGAAGTTTTGTAGCATTATCGCCAGGTCAAACTGGTGGAACGTTCTACTTTTCGAGTAGTGCCACAGATGAAATCACATATACAGGGAATACTGTTTACGTAAAAGTTTCATCTAATCAAGTTGTAAGACCTTATGACAAGGAATTTGTAATTGAAAATGGAAAAATTGTTAGTCAAAAAATAATTTCTCAATATCCAATTCAAAATAGCACCCCTATATCTTTTACTTATGAATATTCAGGCAATGTCATTACCGAGAGGTATTCAGGTGTTAATAATAACAGAGTTTCAAAGACATTTACTGTTGAAAATGGAAATTTGGCAAAAATTGAGAAATGGTGGTATGATTTGTCTGGCAACGTTTCTGGAAAAAGAGAAATTAAATTTTCTAATTATGTTTCTCAAGAAAATCTTTTAAAAGGTAAATTCTTTATCAATGGTGCCTTTTACATGGCGTTTTCGCAGAACGTCTATAAGAAAATGGAGTACAACGATTATGTGTTACAAAACGGAAGCTATGTAATGAACGGAAGTTATGGAAGTGCTGAATTTTCAGATGCGCAAATAGTAGATTATTTTGAAAAAAATTGCAATTAAAACAAAAATTATATGAACGACGCAATAGCAACACAACCAACGGACACCAATCCTGTTAAGCAGGTTTTATCAAGACATCTTCTTGCAGATGGATTCGATTTGATTATGGATTTGGAAAAATCTCAAGGAAGTTGGATTTATGATAAGGCAACAGGGAAAAAGTTTCTCGATATGTTTTCGATGTTTGCTTCTGGTGCAATAGGTTATAATCATCCGTATTTGTTGGAAAAATCTAACTGGTTAGGGAAAATGGCGGTCAACAAACCTACTTTAGCCGATGTGTATTCCGAGGAATATGCGCAATTTATGGAAGTGTTTGAAAGGGTGGCTATTCCAGAGGAATTGCAATATGCGTTCTTTATTTCGGGTGGAACATTAGCCGTTGAAAACGCTATGAAAGCTTGTTTTGACTGGAAAACCAGAAAGAATTTCGAAAAGGGAATCGAAAAAGAAGCAGGAGTTTGCATACATTTTCGTCAAGCGTTTCATGGAAGAAGTGGATATACTTTGAGTTTGACCAATACTTTTGACCCAAGGAAATATGAATATTTCCCAAAATTTAATTGGCCAAGAATCCTGAATCCTAAGTTGATATTCCCGATTACAGAGGAAAATTTGGAAGAAACGATAAGAGAAGAAAGATTGGCTTTGTTGAATATCGAAGAAGCGATTCTTACGCATCCAGATGAGGTGGCTTGCATTATTATTGAACCTATTCAAGCGGAGGGAGGAGACAATCATTTCCGAGATGAATTTTTTGTTGAATTAAGGAAAATATGTGATGCTAATGAAATCCTACTCATTTTTGACGAAGTCCAAACCGGAATAGGAATTACGGGTAAAATGTGGGCTTTTCAACATTTTTCAGTAAAACCAGATGTGATTTCGTTTGGTAAAAAAACGCAAGTTTGTGGAATTTTAGCCAACAAGGAAAAATTTGATGAAGTCCCAAATAACGTTTTCCGAGAGAGCTCCAGAATCAATTCTACTTTTGGAGGTAATTTTATTGATATGCTTCGTCTGCAATTGGTTTTAGAAGTCATCGAAAAAGAAAATTTGGTCGAAAATGCCCGTTTTGTCGGAGATTATCTATTAGAAAGATTGAAAAATTTAGAAACAAAATATCCACAAATATTTTCAGGCGCAAGAGGAAGAGGATTGATGTGCGCTATTGATTTGCCTTCAAGCGAAATGCGAGATGAGCTTAGAAACAAGCTTTATGATGATGGATTGATTATTCTGGGTTGTGGAAAGCAAGCCATTAGATTCCGTCCACACCTTAATGTAACCAAGGAAGAAATCGATATTGCGCTGGAAATGATAGAACGTTGCATTAATGAGAATTAATATTTCGAATTTGTAATACAATAATTTTTTCCCTACTTTGCGTAATTCAAAATTATAAATTATGGAAAGACAAACAAGAGTAGTCGTTTTTGAAAGTGAGAATCCTGCAGAAATTCAGTTGATAAAATCTAAATTAGATGGTCAAGATATCGTAAGTTTTACTCAAAATTCTTACATGTCTTTTATGACCACGCCAACTGCTGCAACACTTAAACTGCAAGTCAATTTGGAAGATGAAGCCAAGGCTTTCGAAATTATTGATGCATATCTGAAGGAAACCGATTTGGATATAAAAAATTAATAGAATTTTATACTAACTTTATAATTACCTCGAAGTTTTTTCGGGGTAATTTTGGCTAAATACATTAAAATGCAATTAAGAAAAGCCGTAAAATCAGACGCGGAACGTATTTGGGAAATTCTTTTTCAAGCAAAGGAAAGAAGGAGGAAAGATGGGTCTTTGCAGTGGCAGGATGGATATCCCAATCCTGAAACCGTAGATAATGATATAGATAAAGGTTTTGGTTTTGTCTTAGACAATGGGGAAGGAGTTATTGCGTATTCGGCATTGATTCCCAATTTTGAACCAGCTTATGAAGGTATTGAAGGGAAATGGTTGACCCAAGGTGACTTTTTGGTAGTCCATAGAGTTGCTGTTTCCGAAGACCATTTGGGTAAAGGAATGGCGACTTTAATTTTGAAAGAGATTGAGGTCTATGCTGTGAAAAATGGCTTTCCATCTATTAAATTAGATACTAATTTTGATAACTTTGCAATGTTGAAAATTTTAGAAAAATTAGACTATCAATATTGCGGTGAAGTTTACTTTCGAGGGTCTGCCAGAAAAGCATTTGAAAAAGTCTTGATTAAAGAATAATTAAAAAACTTTCACAAACTTTAACTTAGATTAATCGATATCTCATTTTTAATGAGGTAACTTTAACCTTTAAAATTATAATTATGAATTCTTATAAAGTAAAAGCGTACGGAGCAGAGTCTAAAGAGGCTGATCTTCAGGAAATGGTGATCGAAAGAAGAACGGTCAATCCAAAAGATGTTGAAATTGATATTTTGTATTGCGGCGTGTGTCACAGTGATCTTCATACTGCAAGAAATGATTGGGGAGGGACTAAGTATCCTTCGGTTCCAGGTCATGAAATTGTGGGGAAAGTAACCGCAGTTGGTTCTGAAGTCACTAAATATAAAGTTGGAGATACCGTTGCAGTTGGTTGTTTGGTAGATTCTTGTAGAACTTGTAGCAGTTGCGAACAAGATTTGGAGCAATATTGTTTAAATGGATTTACAGGAACTTACAATGGTGCAGATAAGGTTTTAGGTGGACACACTTTTGGTGGATATTCGGAAAAAGTGGTGGTTGATGAACATTTTGTTCTGAAAGTGCCTGAAAATTTGGACTTGGCTGCTGTTGCACCAGTACTTTGTGCAGGTATTACTACTTGGTCTCCACTTCGTCATTGGAATGTTAAGGAAGGTAGCAAAGTAGCAGTTGTTGGATTGGGAGGACTTGGACATATGGCTGTTAAATTAGCAAAAGGTTTGGGTGCAGAAGTTTCTCTGTTTTCCAGAACTCCTTCAAAAATTCAAGATGCTTTGGATTTAGGAGCTGATAATGTGGTGATATCAACAGATGCTGAACAAATGAAATCTGTGTCCGGGAAATTTGATTTAATTATTGATACGGTTCCTTATGACCACGACCTTAACCCTTATATCAATACATTAAGTATTAGCGGAACATTGGTTTTGGTTGGATATTTAGGAGAAGTTAATTCTTTATTACAGACCGTTCCTATGATTTTAGGAAGACGTTCAGTTGCGGGTTCTGTGATTGGCGGAATCGCTGAAACACAAGAATTATTAGATTTCTGTGGCGAAAAAAATATCGTTTCTGATATCGAAATCATCAAAATGCAAGATATCAACAACGCTTATGAACGCATGTTGAAAAGCGATGTCAAATACCGTTTCGTTATTGATATGAAATCTTTGAAAGATTAAAATTTATTGAATTAGGCATTTAAGCAATAATTTGTTTGTAAGAGATTGGTTTTGATATAA
>NZ_JBYVEB010000015.1:0-42734 GCF_058117085.1 Chryseobacterium sp. CG10_8
AAGAAAATTATTTCACCTCAATTTCAAACTGTTCATTCAAGCTTAAAACCCCTTCCGTAATTCCCTCAGGATGCGCTGAATAACCTTTTAGTTTAGAGGTTTTTCCTTTAGTAATTAAATCCATTAATTGTTTTTCAGAAATTTTCTTTCCAAATATCTCGAACGGAATTTTAAACGTACACACTTTATAATCAGAACATCCAACCGCGGTTTTTCCCTTTAGAACAGTATGATTTTTACATTTTGGACAAGTCGTGGTTTCCCACGAAATTTCAGTTGTCTTTCTTGGTGCTTTTTCTTTGGGAGTTTCTTCTTTTTCTTCGTGTAACGTAATCATTTTCCCTCTTCCATCGATGACTTTTTTGGTAAGGTCTTTCACCATTTGGATGAGTTCTTCCTTGAAATGATTGGCTTCATATTCACCCTTTTCAATTTTTCGGAGTTTAAACTCCCATTCTCCGGTTAGTTCGGGACTTTTCAATAATTCGTCTTCGATGGTATCAATGAGGTCCATTCCGGTTGCGGTGGCGTAAAGGTTTTTCTTTTTCTTTTCGATGTATTTTCGTTTGAAAAGGGTCTCGATAATATTCGCACGGGTCGAAGGTCTTCCAATGCCATTATTTTTAAGCATTTCACGAAGTTCTTCATCGTCCACTTGTTTTCCAGCGGTTTCCATCGCTCGAAGAAGCGTTGCTTCTGTGTAAGGTTTTGGCGGACTTGTTTTCCCTTGATGAATGATGGGTTCGTGGTCGCCTTTTTCACCTGCAACAAATTCAGGAATGGTTTGTTCTTCCTCTTTTTCGTCTTTTTCAGAAGTTTCCTTTTTGTCTTTGGCGTAAACCAATCTCCAACCCGGCTCTAAAATTTGTCTTCCCGAAGCTTTAAACGGAATGGTTTCAACCTTTCCTTCCACCAAAGTATTTGAAATTTTACATTCGGGGTAGAACACCGCAATAAAACGTTTCGCTACCAAATCATAAACCAATTTTTCCTCTTTGCTCAAACTTTGTGATGGCAGAATTTCCGTTGGAATAATGGCGTGATGGTCGGTTACTTTACTATCATCAAAAACGGCTTTTGACTTCGGAATAGTCGTTTCCAGTAGAGGAGCAACAAGGTCTTGGTAAAAACGCATCGACCTCAAAATTCCCTCAATTTTCGGATACAAATTTTCAGAAAGGTATGTCGTGTCAACTCTTGGATAAGTGGTGTGCTTTTTTTCGTAAAGACTTTGAATATATTTTAAGGTGTTTTCCGCAGAATAACCATATTTCTTGTTAGCTTCTACTTGCAACGCCGTCAAATCGAACAATCGAGGATTTTTTTCCTTTCCTTCTTTAATTTCAAAAGAAACAATTTCAAATTGGTGTTGTTTTAAATATTCCAAACCTTTTTCAGCTCGGTCTTTGGATTTCAGTCGGTCAATGGAAGCATTGAAAACCACGTCACGATATTTGGTTTTGAGCTCCCAATAATCGGAAGAAGTAAAAGCGTTGATTTCTTTTTGTCTTTCAACCAACATGGCTAAAGTTGGGGTTTGAACTCTACCAATCGACAAAACCGCTTTATTTCCACCAAATTTTTTTGTGAATAATCGAGTTGCATTAATTCCCAAAAGCCAATCACCGATTGCTCTTGCGTTTCCTGCGAGATAAAGATTTTGATAATTTCCTGCAGGTTTCAGTGATGAAAATCCTTCACGAATGGCATCTTCTGTCAATGAAGAAATCCAAAGTCGTTTCATCGGTTTGTTGCATTTGGCTTTCTGTAAAACCCATCTTTGAATGAGTTCTCCTTCTTGTCCTGCATCCCCGCAATTAATGACTTCATCACATTCCTGAACTAATCTTTCAATAACCTTAAACTGTTTTTCAACTCCGTTGTTCTCAATCAATTTAATTCCAAAATTTTGTGGAATGATTGGAAGCGAGAACAGGTTCCAAGATTTGTATGCAGGAGAATAATCTTGTGGTTCTTTCAGCGTACAAAGATGTCCGAAAGTCCACGTCACCCAATATCCATTGCCTTCGTAATAACCACCCAAAGAAGCAGTCGCTCCCAATACTTTGGCGAGATCTCGTGCTACACTTGGTTTTTCGGCGATACAGAGTTTCATCAGTTGGTCTATTTTAACTTTAATTCAAAAAATCTGAACTTTAATTTTCTATATTTTTGAAGGAGGGCAAAGTTCGGTAAATTTTTGCTAGTTTGGAAAGAAAGTATTGGCTAAAGAAAAAATTATCATAAACAATAAACTGGTTGTCAAAATATTGCAAATTAATTTTTAGAGAAAATTATCTTAAAATTCAAAATTTTGGATATACAAACTGAATTAAAATTGCCTACTATTTCTTTTTCTTTTAACTTTGCACAAACCTAAATCTAATGAGCAAAAAGAATACGAAGTACATCTTCGTTACCGGAGGAGTTACTTCTTCACTAGGAAAAGGAATTGTATCTGCATCACTCGGATTACTCTTGAAATCAAGAGGTTACAAAGTGACTATCCAAAAACTAGACCCCTATATCAACATCGACCCAGGAACGCTTAATCCATACGAACATGGCGAATGTTATGTGACCGAGGATGGAGCTGAAACAGACTTGGATTTAGGACATTACGAAAGATTTCTAGACGAACCAACTTCCCAAAATAATAATGTTACGACGGGTAGAATCTACCAAACGGTTATCGAAAAAGAAAGAAAAGGTGATTTTTTAGGAAAAACAGTGCAGGTAATTCCGCATATCACCAATGAAATCAAGCGTAGAATCAAGATTCTTGCAAAACAAAATTACGATATTATCATTACTGAAATCGGTGGAACTGTTGGTGACATCGAGTCTCTTCCTTACATTGAATCAGTAAGACAATTGAAATGGGAATTGGGTGAAAAAAATTCGATGGTCATCCATTTGACGCTACTTCCATATCTTTCTGCAAGTGGAGAATTGAAGACCAAGCCTTCGCAACACTCTGTTAGAATGTTGATGGAAAGCGGTATTCAGGCGGATGTTTTGGTTTGTAGAACCGAACACAAAATTTCGAAAGAAATCAGAGGAAAATTGGCTCAATTCTGTAATGTAGCTGTAGAAAATGTGATTGAAAGTATTGATATGGACACGATTTACGAAGTTCCATTATACTTGGAGAAGCAACATTTTGATGAAGTGGTTCTAAAAGAATTAGGATTAAAATCTGACAAAAAAGCTGAACTTAAGGATTGGAAAAACTTCCTGAAGCGATACAAAAATCCTAAAAAATCTATTGAAATCGCTCTTGTAGGAAAATATGTCTCATTACAAGATTCTTACAAATCTATTGCGGAAGCCTTTATCCACGCCGGCGCAGAGAAAGAAACCGAAGTCAAAGTGAGATGGGTGTATAGTGGTGAACTTACTGAAGATAATATTAAAGAAACGTTTGCTGGAATCGACGGAATGCTTATTGCTCCAGGTTTTGGTGACCGTGGTATTGAAGGTAAAATTTTAGCTACTAAATATGCCCGTGAAAATAATATTCCGCTTTTGGGAATTTGTTTGGGAATGCAAGTGATGACGATTGAGTTTGCAAGAAATGTTTTAGGATTAGAGAAAGCCAACTCAATGGAATTTGATACCTCGTCACCAGATCCAGTGATTTCTCTAATGGCAGATCAGAAAAATGTAGTAGAAAAAGGTGGAACAATGAGACTTGGAGCTTGGAAATGTGACTTGAAGAACAACTCCAAATTACAAGAAATCTATGGAAGCAAGCATATCTCGGAAAGGCACCGTCACCGATATGAGTTCAATTCGGAGTATCAACAGGATTTCGAAAAACAAGGATTAATTCCGACAGGATTTAACCCAGAAACTAATTTGGTGGAAACTTTGGAGTTGAAGAACCATCCTTTCTATATTGGAGTACAATATCATCCAGAATACAAAAGTACAGTGGAGACTCCGCACCCTTTATTTATTGCGTTTGTCAAAGCTTGTACAGACAACAAAGCTGAGTAATAACTACGAAATTAAAAATGCTTCCCTTTCGGAAGCATTTTTTATCTGACAAAAAGTAAACGATTCCAAAATTATCTGTATTTTTGTCCACTCTAATTTTCACGGAATAAGATTTGTCAAAATTTTTGAATCTTAATCTTTTAATTAAAAAAATATAATGCAACAGAACAGCGGATTAGATAGAAAACAACTGATTAGTTTCATGATTTTTTCTTTGCTTTTTTTGGGAGCCATGTTTTATTTCCAAAATCAACAAGCAAAAAATCAGCAAGCAACAGAACAAACTAAAGCCAAAACGGAGCAGTCAAAAGCAACACCTGCAACAACAACTTCGACAGCGACCATTCCTCAAAATGTTTCGCCGGCTTCGATTCAGAATGTCAAACTTCAAAATGATGAACTTAATCTAGAGTTTGCAAGTCTTGGAGGTCAACTTTCTTCCGTAGAGTTGAAGAAATATAAAGCTTACAATAAGCAAACCGACAAAGCGGATCTACCGCTTAATATTATTCAGAAGAACAATTCGACTTACGGTTTTCAATTCAAAGATAAAGCAGGTAAGTTAATTAATACAAGAGACCTTAATTTCGTTCCGACAGTAAGCGGAAATACTGTGACAATGACTTACGCTATCCCCAATGTAAGCATTCAGTTCGTCTATACTTTACTTCCAAAATACACCTTAGATTTTAAAGTTAAAACTCAAGGTCTTGCTAATCTTACTTCTGGTTCCGAAGCTGATTTTATCTGGGATTACAATGTAAGAGAATTAGAAAAAGGTCGAGCACAAGAACAATCCCATTCAGAATTTGGATATGCATTTAGCAATTATGAAGATTATGATACGGATGGAAGAACAACATTGGAAGAACCAGATGAGACACTTAATTGGTTAGCAATTAAGCAACAGTTCTTTTCTTCTGTCATCGAATCAAAGACTGGTTTCAATAACTCAAAAGGTAGTTCTGAACCAATTGAAGAGGGAGAATACTTAAAGAAATTCAATTTTGATGGACAAATTGCTATGAATGGAGGCGAGTTCAATCAAGATTTTACTTGGTACTTCTTGCCTTTGGATTTACCTTTATTAAAATCTTATGAAGGTAAGAACTTTGACGAAATTTTACCTTTGGGTTGGACTTTTATCGGAGCAATGAACCGTTACTTCTTCATTCCAATGTATAATATCATTGCAAAATGGGGGATTCCAGCAGGATGGATAATTTTCTTGATGACCATCTTGGTCAAATTATTATTGGCTCCTGTAATGTTCCGTCAGCATAAATTAAGTGCGATGATGAGAGTCATCCGCCCTGAAATTGATGAGGTTAACAAGAAGTACAAAGATGCTGACCCAATGAAGAAACAACAGGAAGTGATGGCGGTCTATAGAAAGGCAGGAGTTAATCAAATGGCAGGCTGTCTTCCAGCGTTATTGCAGATTCCTATTTTCTATGCACTTTTCCGATTCTTCCCTAATTTTATTGAGTTGAGAGGAAAAAGCTTTTGGTTTGCAAAGGATTTGACAGCATATGACGATTTAATTAAATTACCTTTTAGTATTCCATTTTTAGGAGATCATTTAAGTGTTTTTGCTTTGGCGTGTACTGCGGTAATTCTTATCTATACGATAATGACCGCTGGTTCAACTCAGATGCCACAGCAAGAAGGGATGCCTAATATGAAGGTGATAATGTATATTTTCCCAATAACATTCTTGTTTTTCTTAAATACTTCTGCTTCTGGACTTTCTTGGTATTATTTTGTTTCCAACGCTATTAATATTTTGATCATTTTGGTGATTAAATATTGGATTTTGGATGAAAAGAAAATTCACGCTCAGATCCAAATGAATAAACAAAAAGAACCAAAAAAAGAAGGTAAATTCCAAAAGCGTATGCGTGAAATGATGGAGAAAGCTCAAGAGCAACAACGTGTGCAGCAAGATCAAGCGAACAGACAGAAAAAGAAATAAACTTTTATAAAATAATTTAAAGCCAGATAATCTCTGACTTTTTTATTTAATCATAATCAAGACGAAAGGATTTGCGATGATGAATGGTCGGGCCAAACTCTTTCAGCGCTTTTTGATGTTGTTTCGTTGCATAACCAAAATTTTTATCCCAACCATATTGTGGAAACTCTTCATGAAGCTGGATCATCAGTTGGTCTCTATAGTTTTTTGCTAAGATTGAAGCAGCAGCAATACTCAAATATTTTGAGTCTCCTTTGACAATGCAATGATGGGGAGTGAAATTATAAGGATGAAACTTGTTACCATCCACCAAAATCAACTCAGGTTGAATTGATAATCCATCTAGAGCCAAATGCATTGCGTGAATTGAAGCTTGTAATATGTTGTGTTCGTCTATAAATTCGGGTGACAATTCAGCAATAGCGTACGCGTTAACATGCTCTTTAATATAGCTGTCCAATTCTCCCCTAACTTTGAAATTAAGCTTCTTGGAATCATTTACCAAGTCGTTTTCGAAAGAATCACTAAGTATTACCGCGGCTGCAACAACAGGTCCACATAAGCAACCTCTGCCGACCTCATCACAGCCCGCTTCAACAAATCCGCTAGAAAAACTTTTAAGTAATGACATTTGTTAAAATAATTTAACAAATATACCGTTTTATCAAATAGATTAAAAACACTGCTAAAGAGCTGTTATTATGAATGTTTTAGTATTTTAAAATATTAATGATTAATAATATACTATGCTCGAATTAATAAATAATTAAGGAATTATTTGCATACATTAAGTTTTTTTTACAATTTTGTTCACATTATAGAAATTTATTTGATATGAAGAAACTAACAACAAGCGTTTTAGCTGTTGTTCTTGTTTCGTCCTTTACGATTGTAAACGCGCAACAAGATACTGCTAAGGCAAAAAAAATCGATGAAGTCGTAGTGACGGCTTTGGGGATTAAAAGAAATGTTAAGGAAATCGGCTATACAACTTCCAAAGTTAGTTCTGATGAATTAACAGATAACGCTGAACCCGATATCTTTAGATCTATTGGGAATTCAGTTCCAGGGTTAACGATTAATACCTCAACTGGACAGCCTGGATCAGCCAACAAGATTGTCATTAGAGGTATGAATTCAATGAATGGAAATGATCCTTTGATTATTGTTGATGGTATTCCTTATTCTGATTCTGAGGTATCTTCCTCTTCTAGGACCGTAAGTGGAGCTCAAAACATGGCCGGTATTTCATCGTTAGACCCGAATGATATTGAGTCTATGAATATTTTGAAGGGTGCAGCCGCAGCATCTCTCTATGGTTCTCGTGGATCCAATGGGGTTATACTTATTACCACTAAATCTGGTTCATTAAATAGGGGGAAAAGGGATAGATTAAATATTGATTTTTCGACAACTACTGCATTTGAAGATATTGCAAATCTTCCAGAGTACCAAAATAAATATGGAACTGGTTCTAACTTCAATTATTCTAATGCTAATGGTTCTTGGGGGCCAGCATTCGGAACGATTGAAACAATTCCAACATGGCCTGAGTTTTACAATTCAGGCGTAATTAGTACATCAACTATTCCGTATGTTGCTCAGCCAAACAATGTTAAAAATCTTTTCAGAACTGGATATCTTTGGGATAACTCGATAACCCTTAATAAAACATTTGAGAATTCTTCAATTACAATGGTTGCATCAAAGTTAATGCAAGAAGGTTATATTCCATTTTCTGAATTTGATAGGACAAGTTTCTCTTTAGGGGCGAATACAGTTGTTAACAAGTTTAGAATGGGGGGTAAATTATCTTACTCTACTAATAAGCAAGTAGGTTCTTTTTTTGGAAGTAATCAGTTTTCGGATGCTGATGGTTCCGGTACATCCTCCTTTGCTAGAACTATGATATTGGGTAGAAACTGGGATACAAGTTTACCATACGAGCATCCAATTACTGGTGCACCTTTGACATGGAATGGTTCCTCCCAATTTGACAATCCTTTATGGGCTTGGAAGCATAACCAAATAAAAACAGAAGCAGATAGGACTGTTGCACAGGCAAATATGGGATATGATTTTAATTCATGGTTAAAGCTAGATGGTCGTCTTGGTGTTAATAAATACAATCTTGAACGACGAGAGATTATCGATAGACTTTCAAGAGGCGCTCAAGGTCTTGGTCTACAAAGAAAAGATAATTATACATCAGAAGAAATCAACGGTGCATTGATGCTCAATATCAATAAGGAAGAGATATTTCCAAATTTCTCATTAACTTCTAATATTGGTACAGATTTCAACCAAAAAACAGAAACTAGGTATTTGGTTAAGGGTACAGAGATGAAAGTCCCTAATCTATTCACTTTGTCTAATTACAAAAATATTACACTAGAAGCAGACAATTACTATAGGTATAGGCTCTTTGGTATATATGCTGATATGACTCTTGGTTATAATAGTTATGCATTTCTTACTTTAACTGGAAGGAATGAGTGGGATTCTGCATTACCTCGTGATAATGATAATTATTTTTACTATAGTGTTTCTGGATCATTTGTATTTTCAGATGCATTCAAATTAAAAGGTGATGTTTTTAATTTTGGAAAGTTAAGAGCTTCTTATGGAACTGTTGGTAATGGTGTTGGAAATACGTTGGGAGCGTATTCGGTCGGCAGATACTATAACATTGATTCACCTGTTTGGGGTGGTCAAGCTCAGTATTATTTGCCTTCGCAGATAACAGATGCTGGTTTAAAGCCAGAACTTTTGAAAGAAATTGAATTTGGAACTGATTTAGAGTTTTTCAATCGTAGATTAACTGTTAATTTTACTTGGTATAAACAGAACGCAACTGACCAGATTGTTCCTGCAACTATCGCATCAACAACTGGATATAATTCTTTCCTTACAAACATGGGAGAACTTCAAACAAAAGGTATAGAATTAGCGACAACAATTATTCCTATAAAAACGCAAAATTTCAAGTGGGAGTTCGAAACAGCTTTTTCAAAATATAAAAGCGAAGTACTGAGCTTAAGAGAAGGGTTGACAAGAGTTCAAATCTTAGCTAATCAGCCAGGCTATTATATTGTTGGTGAAGCACCAGGAGTGTTTTTTGGATCTGCTGCAGCAAGAGACGATAATGGAAATATACTAATTGATCCAGCGACAGGTACAATGATTGTTGATCCAAATGAGAGGATTATTGGAAATCCTCATCCTGATTTTAGAGTTGGCTTCACTAATTCCCTTAATTATAAGAATATATCTCTAGGTTTTTCAGTTGATTGGAAGCAAGGTGGAGACGTATTTTCTCAAACAATTGTTGATTATCTCGGTCGAGGGGTAACAAGAGATACCGAAGATAGAGAGGGGGTTTTTGTAATGAATGGTGTTTATGGTAATACAGATACTTACCAACCAATTCTTGACTCTAATGGTAATGTAATCCAAAATACAACTGCCATAAATGCTAATTCGATGTATTTTGGAAGCGGTTCTTACGGGATAAATGGGGCTGATGAATGGGCAGTATATGATGGAACAGTTATACGTTTACGAGAGATAAACTTAGGTTACGAACTTCCTAAAAAATTCTTGGAGAGAACTTTCATTAAGTCTGTCAAATTTAGTTTGTATGGGCAAAATCTTTGGTATGTTGCTCCTAACGTTCCAAAGTATACCAACTTTGATCCAGATGTGACAAGTTTTGGAACAACCAACCTAGTAGGCGTTGAATTTGGTGCAGCACCAACTGGGAAAAGATATGGAATTAACTTAAAAGTTCAATTTTAACACTAAACATTCAAGAAAAATGAAAAAATTTAAAAATATATTATGGGCTTCAATGGCGGTTGTGTCTTTAATGTCTTGTAGTAATTATATTGACAGTGTAGAAGAAGTTAATCCTAATGAGCCTTCAGAAGTGCCTATTGGAGGTATATTAACTGGTGGTCAACTAAATCTAGCAAATGATTTTGCATATAGTTTATATTATAGCGAGGTTTTGCAAGCGTATACCCATCAGATGGTTATAAGAGAAGAAGGTGGTAGATACGATATTTCTACAGCTAATTCGGCAAACCAGAATTCTTGGGATAATTTCTACTCATCCACAGTCAAGCAATTAGACGCAGTTATTACCACTGGAACAGAAAATGATGATATGATTTATGTGGGAATTGCGCAAATTATGAAAGCTTACGCTTTTACAAGGGCGGTTGATGTTTGGGGGGATATTCCATTTAGCGAGGCAGGTCAAGGGCAAGGAAATTTGAATCCTGCTTTTCAAGATGATCAAGAAATTTATACTGCTTGCTTTGACCTAATTGACCAAGGGGTTAATAATCTTAGCGTTACAGCAACTAACAGTTTTAAGCCTGGTGCGGATGATATTTTTTATGCGGGTAATTTAGGAAAATGGAAAAGATTTGCAAATACCTTAAAATTGAATCTTTATAATAAAGTTCGAAATACGAGTTTGTATGATAATACCGAAGTGGTGGCGTTAATTTCAGGGGGTAACTTGATGTCTAGCATCAATGACGATTTTGAATTAAAATACACTTCTAGCAATACCGCTGCAGATATGAGAAATCCACTCTTTAGGGATGAATATGGTGGTGGACAAATTACCCACTACATAAGTCCTTTCTTGTACGAAATGCAAAAAGGATGGAATACGAATGTTTTTACTGGTATCGTTGATCCACGAGCTCCCTATTATTATGTAAATCAACTAGCTCCCGGTCAAACGCCGACCAATACAGGTGATTATCATGACTTATCCACAGGATTCTTGTCAATTAGATTTGGTTCTGTTGGGCCTTATGTTGATGCAGCTCAAAGGTCTTCTGGAACCATGGTTGGTAATTATATTGCAGGAGGTAAGTATGATTCGGGAACTGGAGGCAGTATAAAAATAACTTCGGGGACAGGGTATGCTCCATTAAGAATGCTAACTTATTACGACAGGTATTTTATTGAAGCTGAATTAATTCAAGCTGGGTTGGTTTCTGGGAGTGCTGAGACTGCACTTCAAAATGCAATGAATGCAGCCTTTGCAAAAGTCAATCAGATAGCAGCTTATTCTAATATTTCTTCAATATCTAGTTCTGCTCAGAGTTCTTATGTTTCTGCTGTTTTAGCAGAGTTTGCTACTGCTTCTTCTTCAAAGAAAATGGAGATCATCATGACTCAAAAGTGGTTAGCGAATTTTGGTAATCCTTTGGAATGTTATAATGATTATAGAAGAACAGGGTATCCAGTTTGGCCGGATCCAAATAGCTCAACAGCTGAATATGCTTTGGCTGGATTAGACGATAGCGAAACGTACATTAGCCGAAGTTATCCGTTGTCAGAATTTTGGCCATCTAGTGAACTTGCTTCAAATTCAAGTGCACCAGTACAGAAAGCTCCTGCTACCTATAAAGTTTTTTGGGATAATTAATAAGTTTATAAAATGAAAAATATATTTAGAATATTAGCTTTTAGTTTGCTTAGTGTTAGCACTCTATCGTGTAATGATGAAGACAGCTTGGATCATGGGCGTGCCAACTCTGTTGAGGTGCCTCTAGCCGCATTTGAAAAATTGTCATCTGGATCGCAATTCGTTGATGCTGGAAATTTTAGTTCAACAAATATTGTATATACTCTTGATTATCAAGCTGGAAAAAATTTAGCAAGTACTGTGGATGTTTATGTTGAATGGACTGGCGATGGTAGTTTTGCACCAGTGTTAGCAGAATCTGGTATTTCAACATCACAGTTGCCTTTTACTGGTACTATTACTGCTTCAGAACTGAAACAATATTTTCCAGCAATTTCAACTCAAGGTGTTGCTGTAGGAGAACAGTTTATTGTCTTTGCTGTCACACACGCAACAAGTGGAGTTAGCTATCCAACCTATACAAGTTTAGGTGCTGGAATTGGTGCGTCAGATATGAGTTCCAGCTTGATTACTCATTATCCATACTTGATTTATGATGTATCTTGTTCATCAAATTTAGCGGGAACTTATAATTATTCCACATCTAATTTCTTTGCTCCAGGTGGATCTGTTGTTGGTACTGCTACTTCAGGGACTGTAACCCTTACAGAGACCGCTGCTGGTGTTTATTCAATTTCAGATGCAAGTTTTGGTTGTTGGCCTTACTTCTATTCGGAAACAGCAGATGGACTTAGTTTTAAAGATGTTTGTAACCAAATATCGTTTACAGGAAGTTCTCAATATGGAGACACATTCATAATAAGTAATATTGTTGTGAGCGGGAGTACTTTTTCGTTTCATTGGGAAACTTCATATGGCGAATATGGTGACACAATTTTAACGCGTACAGATGGTACAAGTTGGCCTAATCTACACTAGTTAGAAAAAACTATTTACAAACCACTCTTCGGAGTGGTTTTTTTATTTCCTTATCTTTGCAAAAATTTATATTTCATGAGTATCAAGAACAATATACAATCTAATATATCGGAGATTATTTTTAATCTTTTTCAATTGAGGGACGTGACATTGGAAGTTCAAGAGAATAAAACGGACTTTCCGGGTGATTTCACCATTGTTATTTTTCCTTTGGTAAAAGAACTTAAGAAGAATCCCGAAGCCATTGGTAACGAACTCGGAGCAGAGTTAGCGTCAAAGTTTGATTACATCAAAGGTTACAATGTAGTGAAGGGTTTTCTGAATTTGGAAATTGAAGATCAGCTTTTCATCAAAAATTTTCAAGACATTAACCAAAACTTTGGAAAAAGAGATGATAAGAACGAGACCGTAATGGTTGAGTATTCTTCTCCTAATACTAACAAGCCATTGCATTTGGGCCATATCAGAAATAATCTTTTAGGGTACTCCGTAGCAAAGATTCTTGCAGAAGATGGGTACAACGTCATCAAGACTCAAGTTATCAATGATCGTGGAATCCATATTTGTAAATCGATGTTGGCTTGGGAAAAATTTGGAAATGGTTCAACACCAGAAAGCTCAGGTCTCAAAGGAGATAAATTAGTTGGAAATTTCTACGTAGAATTTGACAAACAGTACAAAAAAGAAATCTTTGAATTAATTGCTCAAGGACTGAGTGAAGAAGATGCAAAGAAACAAGCTCCAGTTATCATGGAAGCTCAAGAAATGTTGATGAATTGGGAGAAAGGAGATGTTGAGGTTAGAAACCTGTGGAGTACTATGAATTCGTGGGTATATGCTGGCTTTAATGAAACATACAAAAGGTTAGGCGTAGATTTTGACCAAGCTCAATATGAGAGTGATACCTATCTTTTGGGAAAAGATTTGATTCAAGAAGGATTAGAAAAAGGTGTTTTTTATCAAAAAGAAGACACTTCAATTTGGTGTGATCTTACGGATGTTGGTTTGGACGAGAAATTACTGATGCGTTCTAATGGAACTTCAGTCTATATGACTCAGGATTTGGGAACAGCGGTGCAGCGTTTCAAGGAGAATAATATTCAAAAATTGATTTATACTGTGGGAAATGAGCAAGATTACCATTTTCAAGTATTATTTAGTATTTTGAAGAAGTTAGGTTACGAATGGGCAGACCAATTGTACCACTTGTCTTACGGAATGGTTGAGCTTCCGGACGGAAAAATGAAATCTCGTGAAGGAACAGTTGTGGACGCAGATGATTTGATGCAGGAAATGTACGAAACAGCGAAATCAAAAGCTCAAGAACTGGGTAAACTCGAAAATTTATCCGAAGAAGAAAAAGAGAATTCTTACGAAATCGTTGGAATGGGTGCTTTAAAGTATTTCATGTTGAAAGTTGATCCTAAGAAGAAGATGCTTTTCAATCCAGCGGAAAGCATCGATTTTAATGGAAATACAGGGCCTTTTATCCAATATACATATGCGAGAATCCAATCTCTTTTAACGAAAGCAGATTATAAAGGAAATGAAATTTCTTCGGAAGTTGAGTTAAATGAATTCGAAAAAGAGCTTATTATGCAATTATCCAACTATAAGGAAACAGTTGAAAAAGCAGCTGAAACCTTGAGCCCTGCGCATATTGCTAACTATGTCTATGAAGTGGTGAAATCTTACAATTCTTTTTATCAAAACAATCCAATTTTGATTCAAGAGGATGAAAATATCAAAAATTTCAGACTTCAGCTGTCCGATTTAACAGCAAAAACAATCAAAAAATCGTTGGGATTATTAGGAATTGATACCGTGAATCGAATGTAAATAAAAACAAAAAACCTTCTGAATTACAGAAGGTTTTTTTGTAGACCCACAGGGACTCGAACCCCGAATGACTGAACCAAAATCAGGTGTGTTACCAATTACACCATGGGTCTATCCGTTTTTTGGTGGTGCAAATTTAAAATAAAATTCCTTTTACACAAAGAAAATTTTGAATATTTTTTTACTTTTATCCTTTATTTTCCAATGATTGATTTTAAAGATTTAAATATTAACGGGTTAGAATTTGAAAAAAGATTCGATAATGATGTTCTTGAGTTTCTCAAAGAATGGTTTTCTGATTCCAAAACAGTAGCTGTGCAGACATCTGGTTCAACGGGAGCTCCTAAAATTTTTGAAATAAAGAAGCAGAAAATGCTCAATTCCGCAAAAATGACTTGCGATTTTTTAGGATTAAAAGAAGGAAATTCTGCCTTAATTTGCCTTCCGATAGAATATATTTCAGGAAAAATGATGGTCGTTCGGTCCATAGAGAGACAGTTGCAATTGCATCTTTCCGAGCCAAGTTTAAACCCTTTAGAAAATTTGAATGAATCAATTGATTTCTGTGCGATGACGCCTTTACAAGTGGAAAAATCTCTTGATAAAATACATCTCATAAGAAAACTCATTATCGGCGGAGCAGCGGTTTCAGAAAGTTTAAAAAATAAAATTTTTGAAGCTCTGGGTTCTCGGTTCTCGGTTCTTGAATCTGTCACACTAAGCGGAGTTGAAGTGTATGAAACTTACGGCATGTCCGAAACCCTCTCTCATATTGCTTTAAAACAAATTTATCCCAATTCCGAAAGCTATTTTACAGTCTTAGATGGTGTCGAGATATCTCAAGATCAAAGCGGATGTTTAACTATTTTAGCTCCAAAACTGAATTCTGAGATATTGAAAACTAATGATTTAGTTGAATTAAAAAGCGAGAAGCAATTCAGATTTTTAGGAAGAATAGATAATGTCATTAATTCTGCTGGCGCAAAGATTTTCCCAGAAGAATTAGAAGCTAAGGTTAAAAAGCAAATTCCAAATGAAGTTGTATTTCTGGGGATACCGGATGAAAATCTTGGTCAAAAATTAATTTTGGTTGTGGAAAAGGATGCTTCGACTACGCTCAGCATGAAGGAACAAAATCTTCAGTCTGAGCGAAGTCGAAGACTAAAATTTAAGATTCAAAATTTAGAATTCGAAAAGTCTTTTCACAAACCGAAAGAAATTATTTTCGTCCAGAAGATTCCAAGAACGCCCAATGGAAAAGTGGATAGAATTAAACTTCAGGAAATTGCAACAACCTCCATCCTCAATCTTCCATCTTCCGACTTATGAAAAACTTCACAACAGAACTCACTTACAAAACTTCTCGCAGCAGTGGCGCGGGCGGACAAAACGTGAACAAGGTCGAAACTACTGTTACCGTAATGTGGACAGTTGCAGACAGTCAATTTTTCAATGACGAGCAAAAAGAATTGATTTCTCAGAAACTCAAAAATCGAATTAACTTAGAGGGAGTTTTACGATTAACCGTTTCAGAAAGTAGAACTCAACTTCAAAACAAAAAAATCGCTACCGAAAAAATTTTGGAAATAGTCAACAAATCGTTGATTAAACCCAAACCAAGAAAAGCAACAAAACCTTCCAAAGGACAAATCGAGAAAAGACTGAATCAAAAGAAGCAGAATTCTGAAAAGAAAGAAAATCGCAGGTTTAGAATTTGAAAATGAGACAATTTAAAAATTCTCTATTATCTAGGGTTTCTTTCATTACATTTGTTATCTAATATCTGAAATCTAATATCTAACTTCTAATATCAAATTTCTATCTTTGCAAAAATCAAAAAAATGAGCAAACCGATTACCGAGTTTATCGAAAAATATTATTTGCATTTCAATGCGGCTGCATTGGTTGATGCATCCAAAGGCTATGTAGCACACCTTAAAGATGGTGGTAAAATGATGATTACTTTGGCTGGAGCTATGTCAACAGCTGAATTAGGGAAAATTTTGGCTGAAATGATTCGTCAGAACAAAGTAAATTTCATTTCTTGTACAGGTGCGAACTTGGAGGAAGATTTAATGAATCTTGTCGCACATTCACATTATGAAAGAGTTCCTCATTACAGAGATTTGACTCCGCAAGAAGAGTGGGATTTATTGGAAAGAGGATTGAATCGTGTTACAGATACTTGTATTCCTGAAGAAGAAGCATTCCGAAGATTGCAGAAACATATTTATGAAATTTGGAAAGACGCAGACACTAAGGGAGAAAGATATTTTCCTCATGAATTTATGTACAAAATGATTCTTTCAGGTGTTTTAGAGCAATACTATGAAATTCCAAGAGAAAATTCTTGGATGATTGCAGCTGCTGAAAAGAATTTGCCAATTGTTGTACCAGGATGGGAAGACTCTACAATGGGAAATATTTTTGCAAGCTATTGCATTAAAGGTGAGTTAAAACCAACGACAATGAAGTCAGGTATCGAATATATGGCTTATTTGGCAGATTGGTACACTGCAAATTCTGGTGGAAAAGGAGTTGGTTTCTTCCAAATCGGAGGCGGAATCGCAGGAGATTTCCCTATTTGTGTAGTTCCGATGTTGTATCAAGATATGGAAATGCATGATATTCCTTTCTGGTCGTATTTCTGTCAGATTTCAGATTCAACGACGTCTTACGGTTCGTATTCTGGAGCAGTTCCAAATGAGAAAATTACTTGGGGTAAATTAGATATTACTACACCGAAATTTATCGTTGAAAGTGATGCAACTATTTGTGCACCATTGATGTTCACTTATATTTTGGAGAACGCATAATAACATTAAGTTGTAGAGAAAAGAATTTCACTTTTTTTGAAAAATAGATAAAGCACCTTTTTTAAGGTGTTTTTTTATGGCGTAACCTTCGCCAAAACATTTCCAGCAACTCGGGTAACCTTGGTTTATACTGAGCTTGCTGAAGTATCCGCTACAATCTTTTTTCCAAGCTTAATCTTTTGCGAGAAAAAGGATTTTCGCTACCATCGCTTACGCAATCTGCACTCATTTTATATATACTTCGCTCAATTTTCTTATTTTTACAATACGTCTTTTTTAGATATAAAGATTTATATAATAACGATTGATTTTGTTTAATTTTCATAACTAATTAATAATTAATGGCAAAAATAGAACTAAAGCAAGAAATCTATAACAAGTACCACTATTATCTCAATAGCAATTACAATGAAAAGTATATACGAAAGCAGCTAATTCAAGACGGGTATCTTGAATCAGATGTCAATGAGGTATTGCAGGAAATGAGTGATCGAAAGAACAAGCAACTGTTGGAAAAGAGAAAACAACAGAAAGCTTCCAGTATTTTGCTATATGTGCTTGGTAGTATTGTTCTTTGTTTAGGATTTGCAGTTTTACTAACAGGAGTTGTCCCTGGTTCCATTGCGTTAATTTTTGGAGCAGTAATGATCTTTATTAAGGCCAACAGATAATTATTTTGTAATATGAAGCTTCTTGAATCATGAACGAACTATTTAAACAGCAAGTTTGGGAGATTGCCAGACTGATTCCGGAAGGTCGGGTTTCTACTTATGGAGCGATTGCAAAAGCAGTGGGTTTTCCAAATCATTCCCGGCATGTGGGCAAGGCGATGGGAGGTTGTCCTAAAGATGTTCCTGCGCATCGGGTTTGCAATTCTGCGGGACAAATCACGGCAAGCTGTCTCCACGAATTTGTCGAAAAACTCGACAAAGAAGGTGTTGAAGCCAAAGATACCAAAATTAAGAATTTCAAAAACCTTTTCTGGAATCCTTTGGATGAGTTGTAATCACCCTTTAAATATTATTTCGGCGGAGCCAAAGGCTCCACCGAAATTATTTAAAACTTTAATTGTTTTATTTTTTGGATGTCATGCTGACGGAGGAAGCATCTTTTGAGATCCTTCGTTTCGCTTTGCTCCACTCAGGATGACAACCCCCAAAACTTACTTCTCCAATTGGTTATAACTTCTTTGGATGAAGTTGGTTAAATCCTTACCTTTCAAAAGGTTTTGAGATAATTTAGCCAAATCCAAAGCGTACTGAATTAAGCTTGCTTTTTCGTCAGCGTTTTCTGTTTTCAAAATTTGATTCGAAAATTCGCTGTTGGAGTTGATGACCAAGTTGTACATTTCAGGGAATCCGCCCATTGCAAACATTCCGCCACCACCTGTCATTTGCATATCTTTCATACGACGCATAAATTCAGGTTGCGTAATCGTGAAAGGCGCATCATTGCTGTCCAAATCTTCCAATTGAATCGTGAATTTGGTATCGTTAATCGCATCTTCAACTTCTTTTTTCAGGGTTTCTTTTTCAGTTTCATTGAGTTTTGAAATTGTAGGTTCGTCTTTTTTAATCAAATTATTAATGTGGTCTGCATCCACTCTCGCAAACGAAATATTCTCTTTAGAAGTTTCTAATTTTTGAATTAAATGTGGAACGATAGGAGAGTCCAACAACAATACTTCATAACCTTTGTCTTTCGCAGATTGAATATAAGAATCCTGTTCGTTGGTATTGGTTGCGTACAAAATAACTGTTTTTCCGTCTTTGTCGGTTTGGTTCAGTTTGATTTTGTCCATCAATTCACTCCACAAGAAATAGGTTTCGTCAACAGTTGGATACAATGTGAATTTGTCCGATTTTTCGTAGAATTTCTCTTTCGAAATCATTCCGTATTCAATCACGATTTTGATGTCGTTCCATTTTTTCTCGTAATCTTCACGGTTTTCATTGATGAGTGAAGCCATTTTATCTGCCACTTTTTTGGTGATGTAAGAAGAAATTTTCTTCACGGCACCATCTGCTTGTAGATACGACCTGGAAACATTTAATGGAATATCTGGTGAGTCAATCACACCACGAAGCAACATCAAGAAGTCTGGAACAATGCCATTAACTTCATCCGTTACAAAGACTTGATTTTGATATAATTGAATTTTATCTTTTTCGATGTTGAGGTTGTTGTTCAGTTTTGGGAAAAACAAAACACCCGTCAAATTGAAAGGATAATCCACATTCAAATGAATATTGAACAACGGTTCCTCGAACTGCATTGGATACAACTCGTGGTAAAATTTCATATAATCCTCATTGGTCAATTCACTTGGTGCAATCGTCCAAGCTGGATTTGGATTATTGATGATGTTGTCCACTTCTTCAGTTTCTGGTTTTGTTCCTTCTGGAGCGTCTTCAGGAAGTGGAAGTGTATGCGTTCTCGTCCCGAACTTAATCGGAATCGGCATGAATTTGTTGTACTTACTCAACAATTGGCTGATTCTATTTTCTTCCAAAAATTCAGTTGAATCTTCCGCAATGTGAAGAATAATTGTAGTACCTCTTTCGGTTTTATCTTCGGTTTCTTCTAAAGTAAATTCAGGACTTCCGTCGCAAGTCCAACGAACTGCTTTTGAGTTTTCTTGATAAGATTTGGTTAAAATTTCAACTTTATCCGCCACCATAAACGCCGAATAAAACCCCAAACCAAAATGTCCGATAATCCCTGAATCCTTCGCCGAATCTTTATATTTTTCTAAAAATTCTTCCGCACCTGAAAAAGCCACTTGATTGATGTATTTTTCAACTTCTTCGGCAGTCATCCCAATTCCTTGGTCGATGATGGTTAAGGTTTTTTCGTCTTTGTTAATTTGGACTTCAATCTTTGGAGTTCCGTAATCCACCCTAGCTTCTCCAATCGTAGTAAGGTGTTTCAGCTTAAGCGTTGCATCCGTTGCGTTGGAAATAAGCTCTCTTAAAAATATTTCGTGGTCGCTATAAAGAAATTTCTTGATGAGTGGGAAAATATTCTCCACCGATACATTAATACTTCCTTTTGTCATAATATGTTGATTTTAATTTTTCTGATGAATATTTTTCAAAAAAAATACCATCGCAACAGAAGTGACAAATTGACATTTTTGAAGTAAAAAAGCTAGCTTTCAAAAGTTGGCTTTTGTGAGTTGCATGTGATAATTTTTTACATCTTTATTTTTATATCTTTGATTAGTACAATGCGAAGAAAGTAATCAAAAAGAGAAAGTGTATAAGTTTTCAAAATAGATAATAATTGGCGGACACGAGCGTCTCGCTCTCGTCAGCGGGGGGCAACGTCAAATCAGAGACTTGAAATCAGAAAAAAAGCCATCTATTTTAGATATTTAAAAAAAGGCAAAAGATAATTTGCGAATAAGAATTCTTGAAAGATCATGTTATTAATTTAAAATTTCCAAATAGTATGAATTTTAAAACTATAATATTTATGATTTTATTATCCTCTTTATTAATTACGAATTGTAAGGAGGAAGTGAAAAAATGTGTAAGCCAATCTACCGATACTAATGTAAAACTATATAATGATTTAACAGATCAGTTGATATTTTATTATTTTGGAGATAATTATTTAGGTGAAAAAAAATATTTTGATAGTTTAAGAGTAGCTTCTATTGTAAATAATGATGATAAATATGGCGAAGAGAGGACAAAAGCGAACAACGAACTTTTTAATAATCCTGAAAAATTTTGCAATTTGTATATAGATTCTAGTAAAAATAAAAATATAGATCTTGCTACAGGTATTAGCAATTTTATTACAGATAATACCAATTTTGCTGTAGATAATCCCGAAGCTCGTATAAATTACATAAAAAGAAGGAAGGAGTTTTTAAAAGAGTTTTCTAATATTTCAGAGGTTAGAGAGAAATTGAGCAAACGAAGTTCTATAAAAGCAAATCAATTTGATTTGTGTACCGCAAAAGTCCTAGATCTGGCAGAGTATGATAAACATACAAATGAATGTGAGATAGGTGTTGTCTATTTTTCAGAGATTGTATTTGATCCTTCTAAAAAAAATGCATTAGTATTTGTTGAACATTATTTAAAAAATTATCTGCATAGAGCCTTTATATTTAAACTAAGATTGAATAATAATTATTGGGAAATAGAAGATTCTAAGTTAATGTTAACTTCCTAATTTCCGCTAGGCAAAGTCTCCCGACTTTGAGCGATTATGTAAACTTTAAAAAATAGCAAAAACCAACTTGTAGGAGCTGGCTTTTTTGATTTTAAATACAGATTAATTTGCTAATTTTTTAATGGAATCTTAGATTTCAAACGTATTCTTTTGATATTTAAACAAGGTAGTTACGCTTGTTTTTAAGTATTAATTTTATTGTAAGGTGCAAGAAAAGAACTTTTATTACAGATGATATAGTCAAACCTATTTAAAATGTCATGCTGACGAAGGAAGCATCTATATAGATTCTACGACTCCACTTCAGAACTTCGTTAGCAGACCTTCAGTCTGTGCTCAGAATGACAAACAAATATATCATGACAAATTATTAAAATTTAACTATACTATTTTGTAAATGGTTTTGTTAGGATTATTTCCAATCCTATGAAATGTCATGTTTTTCTGTTTATTTAAAAATTAAATTACCTTCATAGTAAATAGTTACCACAAATCAATGAGAAAGAAAATTGATATTTCTACTTTTGCATAAATATTAAAAAAAAACAAGTGGATTTCAGAGCCTATTTACATGAAGGTTATCATCGCCGAAAATTCGATATTCAGAAAAAGAAGATCGAAAATTTCATTGATGATTTTTTTCATTTTGTTTTCTTCTTGGACTTCCACCGTTGCTCGACCAGAGATGAAATCGGGATCCGATTGGATAGTTTTAAAAGAGATTTTTCGGATATATTACAGTCGGTTTTAGTTGAAAGTACTGATTGCGAAAGCCTTTCAGAGTATTTCTTCGATGTTTTCCCCAAAATATATATCGAATTAGAAAACGATGCAAAAGCACTCCTTAAAAATGATCCTGCTGCAACCGATATTGAAGAAATTTATTACGCTTATCCTGGTTTCTATGCTACGGCAATATTCAGGTTTGCGCATGAATTGCATTTAAAGAAAATTCCACTTATTCCAAGGATTTGGACCGAATTTGCACATAGCAAGACAGGAATCGATATACATCCTGGAGCACAAATTGGTAAAAATTTCTTTATTGACCACGGAACTGGAGTTGTGATTGGTGAAACAACGATTATTGGTAATAATGTGAAACTTTATCAGGGGGTTACTTTAGGTGCTTTATCCGTTTCTAAAGAAATTGCCAACACCAAACGACATCCAACCATTGAAGACGATGTTACCATTTATTCCAATGCCACCATTTTGGGAGGTGAAACCACCATTGGTAAAGGTAGTCTTATTGGTGGAAACGTTTGGATTACGTCCTCAATTGCACCGGATTCCATCGTCTATCACAAAGGACAAGTGATTTTGAAAAATAAATTCCCAAACGATGAACCTATTAACTATTTTATTTAAATAATTATGAAAGCGAATACCATATTAGAAACTATTGGTAAAACACCAATGGTGAGAATCAACAAAATATTTGGAGATGATTACGAAATCTGGATGAAATTAGAAAAGCAAAATCCAGGTGGAAGCATTAAAGACCGAATTGCTTTATCTATGATTGAAAAGGCAGAGAGAGAAGGACTAATAAACAAAGATACCCTTATTATTGAACCTACTTCTGGGAACACAGGTGTTGGTTTGGCAATGGTTTGCGCGGTAAAAGGATACAAATTGGTTTTGGTGATGCCAGAAAGCATGAGTGTCGAACGTCGAAAACTGATGTCGTCTTATGGCGCCGAATTTGTCTTGACACCAAGAACGGAAGGCACTGGAGGTGCCGTGAGAAAAGCCACCGAAATGGTTTCGCAGATTGAAAATTCTTGGATGCCTCAACAATTTGAAAATGAAGCGAATCCAGAAATTCATATTAAAACTACGGCACAGGAAATTTTGCGAGATTTCCCAGACGGATTCGATTATTTTATTACAGGTGTTGGAACTGGTGGTCATATTAGTGGAGTTTCCAAAATTTTGAAAGAAAGCAATCCAAATATGAAATCTTTTGCTGTAGAACCATCCGCATCTCCAGTAATTTCTGGTGGTAATCCTGGACCACATCCTTTACAAGGAATTGGAGCTGGTTTTATTCCGAAAAATTTGGACATGAAAGTTATTGATGGTACAATTCAAGTTGAAAAAGATGAAGCCTATGAATTCACAAGAAGATTGGCGCAAGAAGAAGGAATCCTTGGTGGTATTTCGACAGGGACATCTATCGCCGCAATCGCAAAAAAACTCAACGAAATTCCAAAAGGCTCAAAAATACTCACCTTTAATTATGATACTGGTGAAAGATATTGGTCTGTGGAAGGTTTGTTTGAAGAGAAAGAGTATCAGTTTTAAATAACAATCCCACCAAAATTTTGGTGGGATTTTTTTTTAATCTTCTTTTTCAAAATAAAGACGGTAGTATTTGCCTTTTTCGTCCTGACCGGTTTCTAACATTTTACGGTCGCCATGAACATAGATGTGGAAGTTCTTATCCAATTTAATGACGGACTTAAAGAGACGTTGGTTCTTCTTCACCGCGGATTGATTAATAGGAAACTCTTCCGAAATAGACACTTGCATGTCTTGCTCGTAATCGGTTTTGAAGTTGGTAAAACTCTCAATTACGTGCTCATCTTGTAGAACTTCTTTCGTGAATTCGTCATAATCAAACTGCTCTTTCTCCTTAAAAAAGGTTAAAGTTTTGTTCAAGAAATCAGCTTGGTCGGCTTTGGAAACCTCAAATTCTTGAGGTAGTTGTTTAACAACGTAATCTTTATAGACTTGTAGGGTTTCTTGGGTGTGGAAGTAGTCGTCATCACGTTGCTTGACTTTCAAAAAGTCTTCGAACCAATAATACATATCCCCATTTTTGTTATTGTCCACCACGGATAACGCAAAACCTGACTCTTTGTCTTTGTTGTAAATCAATGCACCTTTATCCAATTTAGAAAGTCCGATTCCGAAATCTCTTTCCAAATCGTACCCATCGACTTCTCTCAGGGTATCATCTTTTTTTGGTTGAATTTTCAAAAACGGTTCTTTTCTTTCAGTTTTGAAAATCCCGATGCAATCAATTTTCTCACCTGGACCGTCACTTGTTTCTAAAGCTTCACCTTCGAAATAGCAAACAAACAATTCTCCTCCTTGGACTCTTGGATTTTCAGCAATTTCGTACAGATGTTTGGCTATATTTTCACTTTCCCAAACAAATTTTCCTTGGTCTTCGAATATCTCCGAAACCGAACTGTATATTGGATTGTTCACCAAGTACGAGTCGCTGTAGAACTGAAACTGCTCCTCCGATTTGAAGGCTGCAAGAAAGTAGTTTTCCAACAATTCCTTCATGTCATCCGATACCTGAAGCTCTTCTTGACTAGTAAATAGGTTTTCTTGATTGATTTTATTTCCGACTTTATGAACGATTATTTTAGTAAGCATTTTTTGAAATTTTGAGATGCAAATATAGCTTATTTGAATTTTGAATTTGGGAGAGAAATAAAATTTCAAATAAATAAAACCTTTAGATAAATCAAAAATAATTTCCCCAAAAAAGGATAAAAAAAATGGAAAGCATATCCTATTAAATAAACGTGAAAGTACAATTATAAAAAATTAAAACAAGAATGTAAAGTACACTTTATCAGTATTTTAATATTTAATTTATTGTCCTTTCTGTGGACTCTTTTCATCATGACTTTTAGGAAAATTTTCAACATGAAAAAAATCCTAAAGCAAATTATTTTTGAAATTACTAAAGCTTATTTGTGTTTATATTTCGACATTGACCAAAGTTTAATTGATGAAGCTTTAATCATAATTGACTTGATTAAAAATAAATGTTATCCCTGACTTAGGTTTTCAATCGCAATTGTATTTACTTTTTCAAAACTGTGCTTTTAGCCTTGTTTAGAAGTTATAGATTGCTTCGTCGTAATTATTTCTTCTCGGAATGACTAATAAAAACACCCCAAGTGAAAACCTGGGGTGAAAAAAAACATAATTGAAGAAACTATTTTTTAATGATAAGTTTCAACGATTTTTCGAAAGATTCTGATCTTATAATGACCATATACATTCCGTCCATTAGCGTATTGTCAGTGAAATGAAGATTGACCTGTTTTCCATTTCTTTGAATGTACTTGGTAAGGTCTCTTTCCATTTTTCCTGAAAGGTTGAATAACTGTACAGTCATTGGACTATTGTCTTCAACTTCAAAAGCAAGGTTAATTTCTCCGTGGCTTGGGTTAGGGTATAGTTTAACTATTGATTCCGCAACCACTGGATTTTTAATTGTTTGTTCTACATTGTTAGTAGATGCTTTAGTAAACATTCCACTATCAGCACATGGGCAAGCTAACAATTCATTATTAGTTGTTCCGTTGTCATAGTTCCTATTGATCGCGTCAACAATTGAATTGATTTCATTTGCAGAATATTGAGAAGGTAAACCTCCTAAAATATTATTAGCTTCAGTAAGAATCTGATTGACAGTCATTCCCATGAATGTTCCTGAGATAACTACTAAATCACCTAAAGAACCAGCTGAACTTGAGAAGTTTGGATCTACCTGATCAAAAGTTACACTAAGTGTTAGAGCAACAACTTGTCCAGCTAAAACATTTCTGTAACCTCTTCCTAGATCAACTAAAGTTCCCGGATTAAGTGCTCGAGCTGTTGTAGAACTTGGTAAGAACTCCTGAACTGCACTTGATGAAGTTAATTTTAGGAATCTTGTACCAGCACCTATAGTTAAACCACTAGGGAATGCAGAAGCAAAATGATTGTCTCTATATGTTCCCCAATTATTTCCTGAAGCTTTAGCTCCCCAACCACCTATTGTTACTGTTGTAGATCCTTCACAAGATTTAACTTTGACTACAAAGTTTTGAGAAATATTACATCCGTTAGCATCAGTTACGGTTACAGAGTAATTTCCTGCAGGTAAATCAACTGGATTTACTGAAGCACCGTTTGACCAAGCGTATGAATAAGGAGCAGTACCACCTGAAACATTTGCAGTTACAGTACTATGTCCTCCTACACATAAGATTAATGGAATATCAAGATTTAAAACTATTGGCTCTGGTTGGCTTATTGTAACTTCGACAGTGTCAGTACAACCATTAGCATCGGTTACGATATAAGAATACGGACCACCAGCATTTACCACGAAAGAACCAACACCAGAATAAGGTTCAGTACCACCGAGAGCACTAACAGTAATAGTTGAAGAACCACCATTACAAAGGATAGGAGTATAGCTAATAGAAGCCACAAGAGCTGGAGGTTCAGAGATCTCTATTTTTTGAGAATCTTCACAACCATTGGCATCAGTTACCATATAAGTATAACTACCAGCACCGACGTTGAAAGTGCCAACACCAGAATAAGGCTCAGTACCACCTGTTGCAGAAACAGTCACAGTAGATTGTCCACCATTACAAGAAATAGGAGTAGCCACTACGTTGATAATTAATTCAGAAGGTTGACTAATATTATCAATCACAACTGTATCCGTACAACCATTAGCATCGGTTACGATATAAGAATACGGACCACCAGCATTTACCACGAAAGAACCAACACCAGAATAAGGTTCAGTACCACCGAGAGCACTAACAGTAATAGTTGAAGAACCACCATTACAAAGGATAGGAGTATAGCTAATAGAAGCCACAAGAGCTGGAGGTTCAGAGATCTCTATTTTTTGAGAATCTTCACAACCATTGGCATCAGTTACCATATAAGTATAACTACCAGCACCGACGTTGAAAGTACCAACACCAGAATAAGGCCCAGTACCACCTGTTGCAGAAACAGTCACAGTAGATTCTCCACCATTACAAGAAATAGGAGTAGCGTTAACACTAATATCCAAAGGTTGAGGCTCCGTGACTGTAATAGTTTTAGTTACAGCACAGCTTCCTTCTCCAATGGTAAAGGTATGCGTTCCTGCGCTCACTGTAAAGCTACCAACTCCTTGAGTTGAGGCAGTGCCATTGATTGCGGTGATAAGCACGGTAGTGCTTCCGCCATGACATTTAATTGGCTCAAAAGTGACATTCATTCTCAGTTTGCAGCAGTCGAGAAAACCATTATTGATAGTTCCTTCATCATAGTTTTGATTAATTGCGGTTGCCGCTGCTGTAAATTGCGGACCATCATAAGGACCAGTATAACCACATCCACCAATATAATTATTAGCCAATGTCATAAATTGACTAACAGTCATGAGATAGAAAGGACTATTAGGATCCATAATGTAAAAGTCTCCAAATGGCGTTGTTGCACTTGTGAAGTTAGGATCGTAATTGTCGAATCCAAGTGCTAGTTGGATAGAAATAAGATGGCCTGCTAAAGTATTAGAATAGCTGGATCCAGGATTGGTAAAATTGTTAGGAAGTTGTCCAGATCCACCTCCTGAAGGTAGAAAATCGGTCACCGCTTGTGCAGAAGTAAGTTTTAGCTGATAACCTGTTGGACAACCGATGCTTACTCCAGAAGGAAAAGCATTGTTAAAGTTAGCGTAAAGATAGCTAACATTGGGGTTTGAAGTATTGGGTGAACCCCAACCTCCAGGGGTCAGAGTGTGTCCCTGACAACTGCTTTGTGAATAGGAAAAAGTATAAAATAATAATAAAATAATTGAAATTACTTTTCCTAATTCCGTTTGTAGTTTTTTTGTTTTCATCATTTTGAAAATTTAAAATAAAACCGAATAGGCAGGCTCGTTAGAGTCGTAAATTTCAATTAGTGAAATTGAAAGAATTTGGTAATAGTTTTCTTAAAGTTCACTAACGTGTCATACATCTCGAAAAGCAACTAGTATGCTTTTCGTTACTCGTTGAATACTTTATCTGAATAGTTTTTTTTCTACTTCAAAGATATTTACATATATAATGCTCCGCATAGGAAAAACACCCTTTTTTATAAGTGAATCAACTGGTAATCAAATGAATATATCTAGTTCGTTTGTCTGAGAATGTCGTCATAGTGGGCTTTTAGCCTGTATTGTTGCTATGAAGTGATGATGTAATTTTAAATCTATTTTAGAAAAAACTCAAATTAAATAAATTGCATTTTATCTTTCGAATCAAATTTGAGAAACGAATGATTTATTATTTTACAAAGGATGAATATTAACAAAAAAATCCCCAAACTTTCGTTCGGGGACTTTCAATTATTTGATAAGCGTCTTCAACGCCTTTTCATTTAATATCTATGAAATTTACTTTACTTCTTCGAAGTCTGCATCTTGTACATCTTCTGTTGCACCAGCTCCAGTATTTTGTGCACCAGCTTCAGGATTTCCTTGTGCTCCTTGACCTTGTGCATACAATTCTTCAGAAGCTGCCATCCAAGCGGCGTCTAACGCTTCAGTTTTAGCTTTTACACCATCCATGTCTTTGGCGTCAAAAACTGTTTTTAATTCAGCTGCTGCACTTTCAATCGCTGCTTTTTTGTCAGCAGAAAGTTTGTCACCGAATTCTTTCAATTGCTTTTCAGTTTGGAAAATTAATCCGTCTGCTTTATTGAAAACTTCAACTTCTTCTTTCTTCTTAGCATCTGCAGAAGCATTCTCTTCAGCTTCACGCTTCATTCTTTCGATTTCAGCATCAGAAAGTCCTGAAGACGCTTGAATTTTAATAGACTGCTCTTTACCAGTTCCTTTATCTTTTGCAGAAACATGCAAGATTCCGTTAGCATCGATATCGAAAGTTACTTCAATCTGAGGAACTCCCCTTGGTGCAGGTGGAATATCAGTTAAGTCGAATCTACCGATTTCTTTGTTGTCATTAAACATTGGTCTTTCACCTTGTCCAACTCTAATGCTTACTGCAGGCTGATTGTCAGATGCTGTAGAGAAAACTTCAGATTTCTTAGTAGGGATGGTTGTATTAGCTTCAATTAATTTAGTGAAAACACTTCCCATCGTTTCGATACCTAAAGAAAGAGGTGTAACGTCTAATAAAAGTACGTCTTTAACATCACCTGTTAACACACCACCTTGGATTGCAGCACCAATAGCAACAACTTCGTCTGGGTTAACTCCTTTTGAAGGTTTTTTACCAAAGAATTTTTCTACTTCTTCTTGGATAATTGGGATTCTTGTAGAACCTCCTACCAAGATCACTTCATCAATATCCGAAGTTGAAAGACCTGCATCTTGCAACGCTTTTTTACAAGGCTCCATAGAACGTCTTACCAAATCAGCTGATAACTGCTCGAATTTAGCTTTAGTTAAAGGCTTAACTAAGTGCTTAGGTCCAGAAGCCGTAGCTGTAATATATGGCAAGTTGATTTCTGTTTGTGGAGAAGAAGATAATTCGATTTTTGCCTTTTCAGCAGCTTCTTTCAAACGTTGAAGCGCTATAGGATCGGCTTTAAGATCTACACCTTCTTCAGATTTGAATTCGTCAGCCAACCAGTTGATGATAACATCATCAAAATCGTCACCACCTAAGTGAGTATCTCCGTTAGTAGAAAGTACTTCGAAAACACCATCACCTAAATCCAAAATCGAAATATCGAAAGTACCACCACCTAAATCGTAAACTGCAATTTTTTGGTCTTTGTGGCTCTTATCCATTCCATAAGCTAAAGCAGCTGCAGTTGGTTCGTTGATAATTCTTTCAACAGTTAAACCAGCAATTTCTCCAGCTTCTTTAGTTGCTTGTCTTTGAGAATCGTTGAAGTAAGCAGGTACAGTAATTACCGCTCTTGTTACTTCTTGTCCAAGATAATCTTCAGCAGTTTTCTTCATTTTTTGAAGAATCATTGCAGAAATTTCTTGTGCAGTATATTCTCTATCGTCTATTTTAACTCTTACAGTATCGTTTGGTCCTTCAACCACAGTATAAGGTACTCTTGCGATTTCAGTTTTGTCTTTAGAAAACTGAGTACCGATGAAACGTTTGATTGAATAAACAGTCTTTTGCGGATTAGTTACCGCTTGTCTTTTAGCAGGATCTCCTACTTTTCTTTCACCATCTTCTGTGAAAGCTACAATTGAAGGGGTAGTTCTCTTACCTTCTGCATTAGGAATTACCACTGGATCTTTACCTTCCATTACGGCAACGCAAGAATTGGTTGTTCCTAAGTCTATTCCAATAATTTTACTCATGATATTTTTTATTTTTTTACTTAATAATTCGTTTTATGTTTTTGCAATTCTCCAAATTTGTACCAACGAAATGAATGTGACAAATTGACAGAAACAAAAAACACTCTGCGTTAACAGAGTGTCTTTATTATGTTGACTATATGACTTTATTGATATTCTTTGGTTTCCCCTTTTTCGTCTGTCAGTTTACCAGAATGTCCGTCTTCATTCATTTCCCAAACATATTTCCCATCAGTGAATAATGGATTTCCCTTATCATTAACTCCCTTTGCAGAAAGTTTGACTTCTGTACTATTTGTTAATTTGACTCTAACGGCGACTTGGTCTCCTTCGGCAAAATAGATTACCTCAATTTTTTCTCCTTGTGCATTTTGAAGTGGTTGTGCTTCTTGTACTTGAGATACTTCGGTATTGGGAGTGTCACCATTTTCGGATGATTCTTTAGATTCTGTTTTGTTGCATGACACAACTAGCATCGAAACTAATAATAGACTCGACACCAAATTATTTTTGATAAATGACATTAATCAGGTTTATTTTTTCAAAGTTAAAATATAAGCAACCATCTTTTTAGCGGTTTCTTTACTCATACCAGCGTGAGGAGTCATTGGTACTTCTCCCCAACTTCCTTTTCCTCCATTGATGATTTTGTCCGCCAGCATATCTGCATCTGCTTCTGTGTATTTGTCCGCAATTTCTTGATAAGATGGTCCGACTAATTTAGCATCCATTTTGTGACAACCTAAGCAGTCAGCTCCCTCAATTAATTTCAAACCTTCGTCTTTTCCAGCACCAGCTACATCAGTTGATGAAGATTCTTTAGGTTCCTCCAACATAACATTAGATTCTACATCCTTTGGTTCTTCCTTTTTAGAACACGAAATCACTGCCAAAGCTAAGGCAGTTGCAAACAGAATTTTTTTCATTTTTTCAAACAATTTTATAGTAACAAATTTCCTAATAAATATCATTCGATTAATATGACTGTAATCATAATTTTAGAGACTGAGGTGTGGTAGCTTTGTGGTAAAGTAAATATTAATCTATATGAATACCGTAAAAATTCTTGCATTATCATTATTTAGTTTTGTCTTATTTTCTTGTGGAGGTGAGAAGAAAACTGATGAATCTACAACGCCTGCTGGTACCGAAACAACAGCTGCAACTACAGAAGAAACGCCTGCTGCAAGTGGTGCTAATGACTACGATCCCAAAAGAGGTTTGGGTAAATATGAGGAAGGTAGTGTCGATGTGAGTAAGTTCGATCCTACAATGGCAGCGGAAGGTAAAAAAGTCGCTGAAGTTAAATGTGCTTCTTGCCATAAACCAACTGATGAAAAACTAGTTGGACCTGGTTGGAAAGGCGTTACAACAAGACAATCTCCAGCATGGATCATGAATTTTATTTCTAATCCAGATCCAATGATCGACGTGGATCCAGAACTTCAAAAACAATTAGAACTTTGCTTGGTTAGAATGCCAAATCAAGGTTTGTCAGACAAAGAAGCCAGAGATATTCTCGAATACATGAGAGAAATTGATGGTGCTAAATAATTGTTGCGTTCAAAAAAACATCTAAAGATAAACAAACAAGATATGAAAATTTCAAGACTATTGGGTGTAGTCGCTATCGCAGGACTTACTGTGATAACAGGCTGTAAACCTAAAGGAACTCAAAACGCCGTAAGTGGTGACGCTGCTGAAAAGGTCTATGTCGCTCCTGGCAAGTATGATGAATTTTACAACTTCGTGAGTGGTGGATTCAATGGGCAAATGAATGTCTATGGACTTCCAAGTGGAAGACTTCTTAAAGTGGTTCCAATTTTCTCAGTTAATCCTGAAAATGGATATGGTTATAGTGAAGAAACTAAGCCTATGTTAGAAACTTCTCATGGGTTTATTCCTTGGGATGACCAACACCATTTGGAATTATCTCAAACCAATGGAGAAGTGGACGGAAGATGGATATTTGCTAATGCTAATAACACCCCTCGTGTTGCAAGAGTAGATTTGAAAACATTCCGTACAATGGAAATTATTGAATTACCTAACTCTGCGGGTAATCATTCTTCACCATTTATTACCGAAAATAGTGAATATGTAGTTGCAGGAACTCGTTTTGCTGTTCCTACAGACGATGCTAATGGTGATGTTCCTATCAATACCATGAAACAAAACTTCAAAGGAGTTATTTCATTCATCGGTATTAATAAAGAAAGTGGAGATATGAACATTAGTTTCCAAATTGAAGCTCCTGGTATCAACTTCGACCTTTCTCATGCTGGTAAAGGAAAATCTCACGGATGGTTCTTCTTCTCTTGCTACAATACAGAACAAGCTAACTCTTTGTTAGAAGTTAATGCGTCTCAAAACGACAAAGACTTCATTATGGCTGTTAACTGGAAAAAAGCTGAAGAATATTTGAAAGCTGGTAAAGGTAGAAAAGTTAAAACTCAATATGCTCACAACAAATTTGATGAGGCAACACAAACTGCTACCACTACAATGGAGCAAGAAGTTACTGTGCTTTCTGCTAAAGAATTGAAAGATATTTGCTACATGATTCCATGTCCTAAATCTCCTCATGGTTGCGACGTTGACCCAACTGGAGAGTACATTGTAGGTTCTGGTAAATTGGCAGCTTTAATTCCTGTATTTAGTTTCGATAAAATTCAGAAAGCAATTGCTGATAAAAACTTCAGTGGAGAATACGATGGTATTCCTGTAATTAAATATGAAGCAGCGCTTCACGGTGAAGTTAAAAAACCTGGTTTAGGTCCATTGCATACAGAGTTTGACGGACAAGGGAATGCAATTACTTCTATGTTCGTATCTTCTGAAATCGTTAAATGGAATATTAAAACTTTGGAGGTTTTAGACAGACAACCAACATTCTACTCTGTAGGTCACTTAATGATTCCTGGTGGAGATACTAAAAAACCTTTCGGTAAATATGTTGTGGCTTATAACAAAATTACTAAAGACAGATTCTTACCAACTGGTCCAGAATTGACACAATCTGCACAACTTTATGATATAAGTGGAGACAAAATGAAGCTCTTATTAGACTTCCCAACTTTTGGTGAACCTCACTATGCACAAGCTGCACCAGCGGATTTAATTAGGAAAGATCAAGTGAAATTCTATAAAATAGGAGATAATAAACATCCTTATGCAGCAAAGGGTGAAGCTGAATCCAAAGTCGTTAGAGAAGGAAACAAAGTTCATGTATATATGACTTCCATTCGTTCCCACTTTTCACCAGATAATATTGAAGGAGTTAAAGTTGGAGACGAAGTTTACTTCCATGTAACCAACTTAGAACAAGACTGGGATGTTCCTCATGGATTTGCAATTAAAGGAGCTCAAAATGCCGAACTCCTAATTATGCCAGGTGAAACTTGTACTCTGAAATGGATTCCTCGAAAAGCTGGAATGTATCCGATGTATTGTACAGACTTCTGTTCTGCATTACACCAAGAAATGCAAGGTTATGTAAGGGTTTCTCCTGTAGGTAGTAACACTCCTCTCATATTTAGTTTGAATAACAAACAGGATAATGCACAAGGTTCTGTTAAAGAGGGAGAAGTTAAATAATACTTTTTTTAAACAATGATAAAAGGGCAGGATTTCACTGCCCTTTTAAATATAAAACAATGAAAACCGATTCATTAAAAAAAACAACAAAAATATTACTGATTATTTGTGGTCTCGGATTATTAATAAGCATTTTTGTGCCACTTTGGGCGATTTATTTGGAAGCGCCACAGTATCCGGAAGGATTAGGAATGTTTCTTCATGCAACTAAAATTACAGGAGATTACGAAATCATCAATGGACTTAACCATTATATAGGGATGAAAACCATTCATCAAGAAGATTTTTGGGAATTCAAAGTCCTACCATTCGCATTAGTGTTTTTTGCTATCCTATGTTTTGGCGTAGCTTTTCTTAACAAACGAAAATGGCTTTTGATCTTAACTATTTTATTTTTAATTTTCGGGATAGCTTTTATGGTAGACTTTTGGTTATGGGAATATGACTACGGACATAACCTTGATCCCAATGCAGCAATTGTTGTTCCGGGTATGAGTTATCAACCTCCATTATTTGGTTTCAAACAATTATTGAATTTCGGAGCTTATTCTTATCCCGACATTGGAGGATGGATTATGTTTGGAGTTGCTATTATCTTGCTTGGACTATCTTTCGTGGAATTTAGAAAAAAAGAAATCTAAAATTTTGATTATGAAAAATATTAAACTGTTAACTTTTGTTTTATCACTATTCTTATTCGTTACTTCTTGTGCTCAATCTGGGCCGAAGGAAATTAATGTGGGAAAAGACCAATGTGATCATTGCAAGATGACCATTACAGAGCAAAAGTATTCAACGCAATTGATAACCAGTAAAGGAAAAGTTTATAAATTTGATGATATCATTTGTATGGAGAGTTTTTCTAACTCTAATACCGACAAATCAAAAGGAGCTAGAAAGTATGTGGTTGATTTTCCTTCAGCGAAATTTATCGATGCATCAACTGCAACTTATATCTCAGGTGGAACGATTAAAAGTCCTATGAATGGTAACACACAAGCTTACAAAGATAAAGCAGTTGCTCAAAAAGCAGCTACAAAATTAGGCGCTAAACTTAAAAAATAATTTATGCTCAGGATACTGTTCTTGTTTTTACCCGTTTTTATATTCTCGAATGTCATAAATGTCGGTGGAAACCAGCCTTATAAAAGCATTAAAAAAGCTATCGCCGCAGCAAAAAGCGGCGATACTATTTTGGTGAAAAAAGGTCATTACAAAGAAGGGAATATCAGTATTACCAAATCTTTGTCCATTTTTGGAGAAGATCGTCCTATTATAGATGGAGAAATGAAGTATGAAATCCTTTCGTTTCGCTCCAATCGAATCCATTTGAAAGGTTTTAAAATTATTAATTCCGGAGAAGATGAGGTTAAAAATATTGGGGCAATCCGATTGTATGACAGTCATTTTTCGACGATTGAAAATAACATTTTCGAAAACAATTATTTCGGGATTTATATTCAGAGAGGATATCGATGTCTGATTCAGAATAATAGAATTACCTCTACTCGAGCGACTTCACAAGAACGTAGTGGCGACGGAATTCATGTTTGGGTCAGCGATGAAATTTGGATTAAAAACAATTATATCGAAGGCAACAAAGACGGAATCTATCTGGAAAAAGTCACCAATTCTTATATTTTTAGAAATTATTCCAAAAAAAATCTTCGGTACGGACTTCATTTTATGTTCGCCAATGACAACGTCTATGTTGGGAATACATTTGATGACAATAACGCAGGAGTTGCCGTGATGTACAGTCAAAATGTCGGAATGGTCGGTAACCGATTCATCAATAATTGGGGTGACGCGGCTTACGGAATTTTATTGAAAGATATTTCGTTCAGCAAGATAAAGCATAATGTATTTAAAAATAATACAACCGCGGTTTTCATGGATGGCGCGACCAAAATAGATTTTTATCAAAACCAATTTGAAAGCAATGGTTGGGGTTTGAAAATTAACGCCAATTGTATGGAAAATAAGGTCATCAAAAACAATTTCATCAACAATACTTACGATGTTAGCACGAGTGGAACCATGGTGATGAACGACTTCAAAAGCAATTATTGGGACAAATATGAAGGTTACGACCTCAATCGAGATGGTATTGGAGATGTGCCGTTTCATCCTTTGAGTTTGTATTCGGTTTTGGTGGAAAAGAATCCTTCGGTGATGTTGTTATTCAAAACTTTTTTGGTGGATATGCTCGACCGAATGGAAAAGGTCATCCCAAGTCTAACACCAGAAAACTTTGTGGACGAGCAACCTTTGACAAAACCCGAAAAATTTAAAATTTAGGAAGAATATTTGTCATTCTGAAAACAGACTGAAGGTCTGCGAACGAAGTTCAGAAGTGGAGCGAAGAATCTAATTGAAAATTGGAAAAAGATGCTTCCTTCGTCAGCATGACACTAATGATAATTATTGAAAAATCTATTTAACGCAATGAGCGCAAAGATTTTTTTTGAAAAAAAATATACTTATTATGTTCGCAAAGCCACTTCGTTTAGGAAAGAATATGTATGTAAATCAATTTGATTTTGCAGAGCGAAGCGACTTTGCGTACTAAAAATTAGCACAGCTTATAAATAATAAAATCCTTGTGTACTTTGCGATAAAAATTTTCCTAAATACACGACAGTTTTGAATGATAAAATCAAACCTTAATAAAAAAGAATGATTGAAATAAAACAGCTCACCAAAAAATTCGGAAAGTTCACCGCTTTGGATCGTTTGGATGTCAATTTCCAAAAAGGACATTCCATTGCGTTAATCGGACCCAATGGATGCGGAAAAACAACTTTGATTAAATGTATTCTTGGGCTTAATGTCGTGGAAGAAGGCGATATTTTGGTGAATGGCAACAGTGTAAAAGAAGATTATAAATACAGAAACCAAATTGGTTACATGCCCCAAATTGGCCATTATCCAGAAAATATGACCATCGAACAAACCTTGAAAATGATTAAGGATGTTCGGAATCTTCCTGATGCCGATTTGGATACCGAACTTTTGGAAGCCTTCGAATTGCAAAAACTTTACGATAAAAAAATGGGAACGCTTTCCGGTGGAACAACGCAAAAAGTGAGCTCAGTTTTGGCGTTTATGTTCAATCCCAATATTATTATTTTGGATGAGCCAACAGCGGGATTAGATCCTTTGGCTTCCGAAATTTTGAAAAATAAAATTATTAAAGAACGAAATAAAGGCAAGCTCATCATCATCACTTCTCATTTGCTGAGTGAGTTAGACGAGATTGTAAACGAAATTGTATTTATGAACGAAGGAAAAATTCTGCTTAACCAATCAGTTGAAGACTTGAAAATTGAATCGAAAGGCGCAACCATTTCTGAAGCTATTGTTCACTTTTTAAAAAAAATGAAACATGAATAAGATTGCAAAATTTATCCTTTTCGATATATTGAAAAACAAAATTGTCATGGTTTACACCATCCTTTTGTTTATTATTTCATGGTCAGTTTTGGGACTCGAAAGTAATTTTACCAAGGCAACGCTTAGTTTGCTCAATGTCGTATTATTGGTGGTTCCATTGGTAAGTATTATTTTTTCAACCATTTACGTTTACAATTCATCCCAGTTTATTGAACTGTTACTTAGTCAGCCTGTCGCAAGAGGAAAAGTGTGGTTCAATATATTTTTGGGGCTTTCGACCGCATTGGCATTGGCATTTTTAATCGGTTGTGGAATACCCATTTTACTTTATTCCTCAATAGAAACAGGATTTTCATTAATAATTATTGGAGTTCTTTTGTCAATTGTATTTGCCTCTTTCGCGATGCTTTCGGCTATTTCGACAAGAGACCGAGCAAAAGGAATTGGGATTTCCATTTTCATTTGGCTATTTTTTGCCATTATCTATGATGGAATTTTATTGGTTCTTATGTTTCAATTTGCAGATTATCCTATTGAGGGAATTATGGCAACTTTGGCGGCAATTAATCCTATCGGATTATCAAGAATTTTCGTTTTACTTCAGTTAGATGTTGCTGCAATGTTGGGTTATGGAGGTGCTGTTTTCAAAGATATTTTTGGTGCTGGAGGAGGAATGGGAATTTCCATGGTTATTTTATTAGTGTGGATATTACTCCCATTTTTGTTTTCATTAATCAAATTCAATAAAAAGGACTTGTAACTGACAATTATCACTTCGCTTATGTAACTTTTGTGACTGTAATCATAATATTTTTTGTTGATAGTCAATAACTTTAGTCCATTAAATATTTGACCTATGAAAAAAATTGTATTATTATTTGCTTCTACCTTATTAGTGATGACTTCTTGTAAAAAAAATGATTCTGGAACTGAAACTACCAGATCTGATTCTGAAACTATCGAAGTTAAAGGACAAGAAGGGGTTCAAGATGAACAGTCTGCACCTGACATTGTTAAACTAGCGATCGGAAATAAGGATTTAAGCACTTTGGTAAAAGCTGTTGAAGCTGCTGGACTAACTACTTCGCTAAGTAATGCTGGTCCTTTTACTGTTTTCGCTCCAACCAATGCGGCTTTTGATAAACTCCCAGCTGGAACAGTTGAAGATTTACTAAAACCTGAAAACAATGGCAAATTGGGAGACATCTTGGGACATCACACCTATGTTGGAGTAATAAAAACAGAACAATTTACAGACGGACAAAACCTTGGAATGGTTGATGGAAAAAACATTACCATCAAAATGGTCAACGGAAAACCTACTGTTAACGGAACCATCAATATTATTGCTTCAGTTCCTGCATCTAATGGAATTGTGCATGTGGTTGATTCAGTTATCCTTCCTAAATAGATTCATTTCATAGTAAGTATATAACAACATTCCTGCGGTAATACTAAGAAAAATTTTTATCGCTGAATTTATTGTTTCAATTTAAGTTTGTTTTAAAGCATCTCTATTCGGAGGTGCTTTTTTTATGAAATTTTAAAACCAAGAATCACGAATAATGTTAGAAAAACATGACTGAATTTCTAAGTGTTTATTAGGAATTCAATTGACTGGATGTTATACTCTTAAATTAATTACTATGCGTCCTGCGAAGCGAAGCAAATAATATAGCAAGAGAAACCATCATCAGAACAGAAATACCCAAAAGAAACTCTGCACTATTTGGAATACTTACATATTTGATGGAAAAGATTCCCATGATTCCAAGCATGGCTTCATTGAGAAAGATTCCTAACAATAATGCTCCAAAGCTGTAAATAACTGCTTTTGAAATTTTAAAGATTCTTAAATTGAGAATTTGAGCCAATAAGAAAACTGAAATACACATCAATAGAACCAAATGAAGATAGGCGATAACAATATTTCTAAACCCAAAAGCAAACTGCGAAATTTCTGGTACATTGGAGCCCAACTGCAAAATTGTTTTGACCAAAAATGCGAATCCCGCTATTAAAATTCCGATCCTGATGAAGCTTGGTGTTTTGGTTTTAATGAGATGCCAATTTTCTTTGACAAGTTTTAGTAATTTGAAAACACCAGCGGTTTGCAATAATGTTCCAGCAACGATTATTACGAATGTCCAAAGTGGAATTCGCAACCACAATACCGAAAGTCCATAACCAATGATGCAACCAATAAATAACAATTTGAAGATTTGAAGATTTTGTTTATCAGTGATTTTAACTCCGATATTTTGTAAATAGTGGACTAAGATGCCAATACAGGCAAATGTAAAGAAACCATTATACTGAAAATGTAGATAATAATACGTCGAAGCCAAATACAAATCTTGAGTCACATTCCCCGAAATCTTCATGTAAGCCAAAAAGAAAACTCCAAATGAAGATAGTATAACAAAAAGAAAAGCGGCAAGAAACCACGGTTTTGTCAAGTGTCGTACACTTTTGTAATCCTGATAGAGATAATAAAAAAACAGATAGCTCACTAACACGGCAATCGTAGAAACCCCAATCGAACCTCCGAAATATCCTTTCCATAAAAAAAGAGGAATCATCAACCAAGAAGAAATAGTGTTGATGATGAGGAGATTATTGTATTTTTTTAGTTTTTTCTGGGAAATAAATTCTTGTAAAATGTAAATGATGAAGGCATAGATAGCCAAAGTTATCCAACCATAAAAAGCAAAATGAGAGTGTGCTTCTTGCGTATGTTTTTGGTCAAGAATGGGAAGCGAAAATGCAATTTTGTAACGCATTAATACCCCTAAAACTGATACAATGAAAAAATTAAAAATTGAGAATCGAAGCCAGAATACATAGTTTTTCATGCGCTAAAAATAATAAAGCTCATCAACAAGACCTATGACTACAATCACTTAAAAATAGATTTTTCCATTTTTGATGACGAGTTTTTGCTCTTTTTCCATCTTTTTAACAGTTCTAATGATGGTTTCGACTCTTAAACCCGTCATATTGGAAATTTCTTTTCGAGTCAGGTTAATCATAATTCTTTCCGAGCATTTTCCTTTTTCTTTTTTGTAATCCTCAAGTTGTCGATGGATTCTTTCTTCAGGATTAAGGAAAACGATGTTCTTGAGTGCATTACTTTTGATAATGGATTTCTCAGCTATAGACATGGCAAACTCCAGCATTTTGTCGGGATGTGTCTTCATGTAATCCAAGAAATTAGTTTTCGGAATTACCAGTATTTCTGCTTCGTCGGAGCAGACTTCAACATTTCCTAGAAAACATTGGTCTAACAATACTGCAGGCTCTCCAAAGAAATGATTAGGGGAAACTTTATGTTGAAGGAACTCTTTTCCTTCTTCGGTAAAGTTGTAGACGGTAAGTTCACCTTCTAAGAGGTAAAGGAAATTTCGTGCTTTTTCACCTTCGCGCATGACCGATTCTCCCTTTCGAAAATTTTTAATGGTGGCACTTGTCCCTTCAATAAAATTGTTGTCAACAGTGAAAATCATATTTTTATTATATTCTCTAAAATTACTAATATTTTTAACTAAAACTATTATGTTTTCGGTTATTTTTGCTTTTTGGCGTTAATAATCATACTTTGAAAATAGATATTTTGCATATTGATGAGGTTGGGACGTTGCTTTTTCTATACGTTTAAAAATATTAACTTTGTAAAAATCATTTTTTCAAAATATTAAATATTAGATTATGTCAAAAGCAATTTCTCAAGTTCCTTTCGCAGTAAATGAACCCGTTAATACTTATGCGCCTGGTTCGGCGGAAGTGAAGTCCCTAATTTCTACCTACAAAAAAATGTGGAAAGAGGAGGTTGAAATTCCGATGGTTATTAATGGCAAGGAAGTGAAAACCAAGGAAAAGGTAGCATTGTCTTCGCCACAAGATCATCAACATAATTTAGGCTTTTATTATAAAGGAAATATGAAGCATGTTGATGAGGCGATTGAAACCGCTCTTGCAGCAAAAGAAAAATGGAATGCTTTAGGATGGGAGCAACGAGCAGCAATTTTCTTGAAAGCAGCAGACCTTATCGCAGGTCCATACCGTGATAGGCTTAATGCAGCAACCATGATTGGACAGAGTAAGAATGTTCATCAGGCAGAAATAGATTCAGCATGTGAATTTATCGACTTTTTGAGATTCAATGTAGAGTTCATGACTGAAATGTACAGTGAGCAACCGGTATCTGATAGTGGAATTTGGAATCGTTCGGAATATCGTCCTTTGGAAGGGTTTTGTTTTGCGGTGACTCCATTTAATTTTACTGCTATTTCTGGAAATTTGCCTTCATGTATGGCGATGTTGGGGAATGTTGTTGTTTGGAAGCCTTCCGATAAGCAAATTTATTCTGCTCATGTTATTATGGAAATTTTCAAAGAAGCAGGTCTTCCTGATGGTGTTATTAATATGATTTTCACCGATGGAAAAGAAACCGCGGAAAAAGTATTGTCACATCCAGATTTTGCGGGATTACATTTTACAGGTTCGACCAAAGTTTTCCAAGGAATGTGGAAAATAATTGGAGATAACATTCATCAGTATAAGACATATCCAAGAATTGTTGGAGAAACAGGAGGGAAGGATTTTATAATGGTTCATCCATCTGCTAATGTGGAAGCTGTTGCTACTGCCATGGTTAGAGGTGCTTTTGAATATCAGGGTCAAAAATGTTCTGCGGCTTCTCGCGCTTATCTTCCAAAATCGCTTTGGAAAGATGTTAAAAAAGAAATGGAAGCTCAATTGAAAACGGTAAAAATGGGTTCTCCTGAAGATCCTTCGAATTTTATTAATGCAGTAATTGACAAAAACTCCTTCGAGAAATGCAAGGGTTATATCGAAAGAGCAGAGAAATCAAAGGAAGCAAAAGTGGCTATCGGTGGAAAATGTGATGATAAAAAAGGTTGGTTTGTACAGCCGACTGTTATAGAAACCACTAATCCAAAATATGAAAGTATGGTCGAGGAAATTTTCGGACCTATTTTGTCGGTTTATGTTTATGAAGACAAGGATTGGAACAACACCTTGAAGTTGGTTGATGAGACGTCTCCATATTCTTTAACAGGATGTGTGTTTTCTCAGGATCGTTATGCGATTGACGAAGCCTACAAAGCTTTGGAAAATGCAGCAGGTAACTTTTATATTAATGATAAACCAACTGGTGCAGTCGTTGGGCAACAGCCTTTTGGTGGAGCAAGAGCTTCAGGAACTAATGATAAAGCAGGAAGTAAAATGAACCTTCTTCGTTGGGTTTCTGTAAGAAGTATTAAAGAGACTTTTGTAAGTCCAAAGAATTACAAGTATCCTTATTTGGGGTAGTCGTAGTTTGATATTTTTAACTAAAAAAGGATGAAATCTAGGTTTCGTCCTTTTTTTTGTATAAAATAATTTTTTTCTTTCAAAAAAATGTGTGTTTGTTGTATTTGATAAATGGCACTATTCTTGCCTAAAAGC
>NZ_JBYVEB010000016.1:0-42596 GCF_058117085.1 Chryseobacterium sp. CG10_8
TATGTTGTGCGGGCTTTTGATAACTAAGTTTTCAACGATTCCCAACACCAGCAAAAATGCTTTTTTAGATTTCTAAATTACAAAAAATTGAAAATATGAAAAGCATTTTTGCGGACAAATTATGACGAATTTTCATATTTCGGATTCAACCCCGCATAACATAAATACAATGTTGTCTGCAGTTTCTTTATTGCAAAGATTTGCTTGTAGTTAATTTCCAATCTCCTCCTTTGTAATTGTAAATTTGATAATAATTTTTTTCTGGAATATATCGAAAAACATACTCAACTCGAACTTCTTTTGAATTTACATGTTGAACTCTGGTTTCTAAATGTGAAAATTCGTAATTATTCTTGTTTTGCGAATTTCCTTTTTCTAAAATTAAGTTTTTAGAATCAATAGGAAAATACAAAAAATTCTTATCAGAGTTTGGATAATAGATTTCCTTAGCTAACTTCATTAAACCTTCTCTGTATTTTTGTGTTTTGAACATATTCTCAAATTCACTTTTATTGCTAATAAATCCATTTCCTGTTTCAGGAATAATGTTTTTCTTAATTAAGGATTGCAATAATAAAATATTTTTACCACTCCATAATTGCTCGATATTATAATATGGAGTTTCGGGGGAAAAAAAATCACATTTTGGATTTGGAACTCCAACTGGACAATAATCTCCTCCTGGAAAATGAAGAACCAGGTTATTTGAAGTTACTCTTTTGAAATCAAAATTATTAATGATGACTTTTCCCAAATTAGAATAATCTATTAATTTAACATCATTAAATTTTTCTTCATAATTTTTTTTTGCTTCATTAAACATTTTCTCACAATCAATTTCTTGAGAAAAAACTAATTGTGAGAAAATAACAAAAGAAATTACAAACATTGATTTCATTACTGGTTTTGTGAAATTGCAGACAACGGTTTGTGGCTTTGCGTTCGGGCGGGAAATCAAACCACAAAAGCTGATATTATTACTAAAGTTCAATTGAAAAACTAACGTTGGGTTTTGCACTTCAGCCCGCCTGACGCAAAACCCTTGTTGGCGGTTCGTTGTTATTTTTTGAACTTTTTAGATTATTTAGTGTTGTTTGGTGTCATTAAACTGCCAAAGCACATTTACAATTTTCCAAGTTCCATTTAGTTTGACAATGTGCATATAGTCAATCCATTCGTCAGCAATTAATTTTACAGATGCTGTCCGCTCCGAAACATCAAGTATTTTTACCTCTTTCTTTGGCGAAGGTGGAAACTTATTACCATTCTTATTATAGCTTTCGGCAAGTAAGACCATAGATTCAGTAGTCGTCTCCCGAACATAGTCTTTGCCTGTTGCTTTGTCTTTCCAAAATGTCCTCTTTACCATTCTTGGGTGCAAGGCACGTTCCATTTGTAGAGGATTTGGTTTGTGTTGTGATTCAATGTAATCAAGAGCCACTTGTTTTATTTCTAGGCTGTCTTGCTTAGTCTGTCCAAAAATAGTTTTGCCTGTCAGAAGTAATACAAGGTTTAAAAAAAGAAAACGTATGGTCATTCTGTTTGTAATTATTTGTTTTTAAAACTTTTTCTCAATGTTTAGTTTTTAGTCGTTTTACAATGACCGCCAACGAAAAAGTATTAGCGAAGGCGGGCGAAAAGTGAACTGAAAGTTCAATTTTCAACCAAACTGAGCCAATGCTTTTTCTATGGAACTAAACTACAAAAAAATCGTGGAATAGAAAAGCAGTGGCGGCGAAGAATATTCAAATTTTCAATTTGAGTATTCAAGCCCGCTTTTGCTAATACACTGTTGTCTGCTGTTTTTATTTTATTTCAAATTGTTGAACCATCCAATGATTCGAATGATTTTTTATTAGGTCGTCCTTAAGCTTTTCATCCTTAGAATCAATATATTTATATACTTTTAAAGGAATTGAATTTGGATATTTTATCAAGGATTCGGAAATCAATTTTGTTGCTTCATCTACTTTTCCATCAGAGTTTAGAGCTTCTGCTTTATAAATCAATACAATAATAGGTGCACTTCCATAAATTTTCACTGTTTCGCTTTCTAAGTCAGTCATTAGGTTTACTTGAAAATTTGAGTCTGGCTGTTTACCAACTGCCGCAGTTTCTGTTATATGTTGTTGATATACCAAGAACATATTTAGGATGTGTAAATTTTTAGTATTTGGGTCAGAATATATTTTTTGAATTCGTTCTGGCATATCAGAATTTAATTCTCCTTTTTCAGATTGCAATACTTGCTCATAAAAATCATTTAATAGATTCAGAACAGTTTTATCAGTCTTATCAACTTTTGAATCTTGTTTAAGTTGTTCAATTAGTTGGTTATATTCTTCATTTTTTTGTGAAAAAACTTTAAAAAAAAGTAGAAGAAAAAAAAGCAAAAATATTTTTTTCATTTTATCTGAAATTTAATGCGACAGTTTGTTTAAAATAGCTGACAACGGTTTTCGGCTTGGCGATGTGGCGGATTTTTAGCACTTATTTTCAATAGAATTCCTGCTGTTGAACCTTGCACAAATGTTTCATAGAACCACTTCAGCCGCCATATTGCCAAACCGATGTTGGTGGCAGGCAAATTATTTTCGTTATACTTTCTATGCATTGTATTCATCAAGTTCAAGTTTGTATAGCCAATATTTTTTTCCTAGTCGTTTGTCAATTTCTCTTAAAATTTTGAAGCCTAAACTCTCGTAAATATGTCGTGCTTTGTCCATCATTTCTGATGTGTGCAATGCAATTGTTTTTTCGCCATTTTCTAACGCTAAGTTAACACACATAATTGTCAATTTTCTACCAATACCTTGTCCACCAAAATCTGGGTCAACTGAAACAAAACGTATGTAACTCCATTCTTTCAAATAGATGTCTGTCGGGTTTCCGTTTGGAACTAAAAAAGCCATTCCAATAATATTGTCATTGTCAGAAATACAAACAAAGCAAGTTGATTGGTCAATAAGTTCTTCGTAAGTTTTGTCGTCTAAAATAGTTTGTTTTAATGAATTCCAATTTTCATCTGTCAACTGTTTTTGAAACGGTGTCCAAGATTTAATTGCTAATTTTTTCAAACTTTGTAAATCGTCTTTCGTCCCTTGTCTGTATGTTAAATTCATTTTACTTGTCTTGTCGATTTGTGTCGGTCATTGCTTGCCACCAACGAAAAAGTATTGCCGAAGTGCGGGCTTTTACACCCGAAAAGTACAACTTAGTCCAACCTTAGCAATTGCTTTTTCTGTGAAACTAAATTAAAGAAAAAAGTTGAAACGGAAAAGCAATTGCGACTAAAAAAGTAGACTAGGGCAATTAAGACTTCGACCCCGCATTTTGGCAATACCCTGTTGTCTGCAGTATTTTCGGTTCGGCGAATTAAATTTCAGTGAAATTTGATTCAGAGAAGTGAAAATGCAAAGACAAACTATTTTCAAATATTTTTTTTCAAATTTTTATTTCAGGACCATTATTCGGCATAAGTTTTCAACATTCAGTTTTTCAGCGATCATTTTTTTCGAGTCCAATTTTATTCACCTCGTCTATTTGGCTTCAATTTTTCGGAATTTTACATTTAATTTTTCACCAAACATTCAAAAAAAAAAATCAAAAAAATACTGAAACGTGTATTCAGGACTGCGCTCGAAATATTGCAGACAACGGTTTGCAGCTTGGCGAAGTGGCGGATATAGAAACACTTACCTTCAATTTAGCACTAATGTTCATTTGAAAACCAAATGTTCAATTTAGCACTTAACCCGCCATTTTGCCAAACTGCTGTTGCCTGCTGGCTTTATATTATTCGTTCAAATTCAAATGATAATTTCAAACTGTCGCCTGAAACAATTGCATTCATTTTGTTTCCATTTTTCCAATACTTTATCAATTTTGGAAAATCTAAAGTATCATTTTTACATTCAAATTTATCATCTGCTATTTCACTCATTTCAAATTTTATAAAATCCTTTTCATCAGGGGTTTTTACTAATAAATTCCATTTTCCATTGGACTGTATTAGCTTCATTTGTTCTTGACTTAAAGTATCACTATTTTGAAGCGTAAAACCAATTCCTTTATATTCAGTGTCATTAGTTTTTTTCCAATTTTCAAAAGTTTCTTTTCCTTTTTCTTCATTTGTGCGTTTCCAATTTCCTAATAGCCAATCAAAATTTTCTGTTGGCTGAGTTGTTGATTTTTGGTCATTTTGTTTTGTGTTACACATTGTTAATGAAAAAGCTGTTAGAAGCACAAAACTTATTTTAACTATTAATTTCATGTTTTATAAATGTATTATTTCGTTTTCTAATAAATATTCTTTTCTGATTTTTTGGTTCAACTTGTTTATAGTTGCTTTAATTAAACTACTTGATTCGATAGGATTTGTTTCTCTCACTATTTTTGCTTTTACCAAATTGAAATAAGTATGTTTATTGGGTAATTCTTTCTCGACTTCAAATAATATTTTCAAAGCTATTTCCGTTTTACCTGCTTTACTCAAAGCGTAACAATAGTTGAGTTTGACAATAGGTGAAGACGAAACTTGTTGTATTATTTCGTAAAGATTTACAACGTCGTTCCAATCACTCACTGTAAAGGTTTCAACCGTCATATACTTTGCAACGATTAAAGCTTCAATATAAAATTTATTTGTTGATTTTGGTTTAGTGATAAATTGTAACCCTAATTGAAACAACTCTTGATTCCATTTTTCTCGCTTTTGATAAAAAAAAGAAATCAATTTACCTTTTTCAATTTTTGCAGGAATTCTTGCCGTGTGTAAACTAAAAATTGCCAATAAATTACTTGTAGAATCCAAATTATAATTTTTGTATAATAGTTTTGCCAATGAAAAGGTTTCCAAACACAAGTCTTTATTTACTATTTCTTCTGTTTTGTCACTAAATGAGTCAAAACCAATATTAAAAACAGCATACAAAATCTCTTCAACAATAGAAATTGTAGTTTGATTTGCTGAAATAGTTTGAATATCTTTTTGCTTTAATTCATATTCTTGTATAATACTTTTTTTTGTCCGATTAATGCTTTTGTAAATGGTTTCACGATTGAGTAAAGTGCAATCGTGAATTTCATCTATGCTTAAACCAAAAATATTTTTGAGAATGAAAGTTATCTTGGCTTGTGTTGAAATAATTCCCAAAGAAGCAATGAAAATGATGGTTTGCAAACGCAAATCTTTTTCATTTTCTGAAACTTGATTATCATCTGACAATTCAAATGGTTCTAAATTACTTTGTTTGTGTCTGGTTTTAATTTGGTTCAAAACATCATTTCGAGCCACTATGAAAAGCCAATATTCTTTGTTATTGGGTATGCTTTTTTCGTTCCAAATTTTTAATGATTTCAAAAAAGTATTTTGGATGGCATCTTCAATTTCAGAGACATAATTTGCTCCAAACTGACCTAATAAACCCGAGTATAGCTTTCCATATAAAGCTCTATAATTTATTTCCTCTATTTGAAATAAATCAGTACTCATAATCCTCCATTTCCATTATGGGACGAATTTCAGTTGTTCCACCAAAAAGGTGTGTCGGGCATTCTTTTGCTAATTCTACAACTGTTTGCAAATCGTCTGCTTGTAGTAAATAATAACCGCCAATGATTTCTTTAGATTCCAAATAAGGTCCATCTTTCACTACGGAATCTTTGCCTGTTATTAAAACTCCTTTTTCGTGTAGTCCATCGCCAGAAATTAAATGTCCTGCTTCGGCTAATTTATTCGCCCAATTTATATGAGCATTTGCAATTTCTTGCATTTCTTTTGGAGACAATTCACTCATTTTTTGAATGTCTTCGTGAAGTAATAATAAAAATTGTTTCATTGTAAATTATATTTAAATTCAACTAAAGACATTTTGCTATTTCAATTTTGGACATTTTCAGAATGTTTTTTTCAGCGGTCTGTTTTTCTAAGCTTGCAGGCAACTCTCAAATATACGCAATTATTTCAAAATCACAAACCCAAATAAAAATTCAATTCAACTCCTTTAATCATTTAGATATCAAAGATTTAAAACAAAAAATATTGCCGAATAAAAAAATATTTTTAATTTAGATATTCAAAATGCGCAATTATGGATATTTGTTTTACGCAACATGTTCTCGACCCCAAAATCTATCAATTTTCGTTCGGAACACATCGAGATAAGAAGGTCATTTGGGCACACTTCCCCTACTCTATCGAAAACAATAACCTCCTCCGAAAGACAGTCACTGCACGTTGGTCACGAACCACCAAAAAATGGTACATTTTCGACAAAAAAACCAATCGAGAACTTCTCGGAATCCAAACCCCCATTATTGGAAAAGATGCCTACACAAAAATCCACGAAATCAATCGAAAAAATCTGGACAATTTCCTCCATTGCCTCCAACTCAAATCCTATAGCAAAAACACCATCAGAACCTACGCTATCGAATTTTCGCAATTTCTCCTCGCCATCAAAAAACACGATGCCGAAGACCTAACGCCAGAAAAACTACAAGCCTATTTTCTCTATTGCACCAATACGCTTCAACTCGCAGAAGGAACCATCCATAGTCGGATGAATGCCGTCAAATTCTTTTACGAGCAAGTCCTCCATCGTCCCAAAATGTTCCTTGACATCCCAAGACCCAAAAAACCACAACTCCTTCCCAAAGCCCTCAACACCAAAGAAATCAAAAAACTCATCAACAGCACCAACAACCCAAAACACCGACTCATTATCAAACTTTGCTACGGAATGGGACTTCGCGTCAGCGAGATTATCAACATCAAAATCGCCGACATCGATTCCGTAGCCATGAAGGTCCTCATCCAAAGAGCCAAAGGCAAAAAAGACCGTTACGTCAACCTCCCCAAAAGCATTTTGGAAGAGCTCCGCGAGTACTACAAGCTCTATCGACCAACCACCTATCTTTTCGAAGGACAAGAAGGTCAACCCTATTCCAAACGCAGTGCACAACACGTTTTCAGCAACGCCATGAAAAAAGCACGAATCCGAAAATCCGTCGGAATCCACAGCCTCCGTCACAGTTACGCCACTCATCTTCTGGAAATGGGCACCGACATATCGCTCATTCAGAAACTATTAGGGCACAACAACATCAAGACTACGCTCACCTACACGCAGATCACCGACCGCAGTATCAGCAAAGTCGATTCACCATTGGACAAAATTTAGCATAATTATAATTTGGGCGCCTGTATCCGCCCTCCGTTCCCGCTTTCCAAAAATCCCGAACCACAATTCCAAACCCAATTTTGGAAGAGCTCCACTCAGGTCGGGGCGCAACGCAGTCTTTACAAGTACGACCAAAATTTCAAAATAAAACCTATTCCATCATCAGTTCCCGTAGAATTTTGATAATATCGTCAGTTCGAGTAGGATTTTGAAAAAAATCCGTATCGAAAACCATTAGCAATGCACTTCTCGATACACTTCACTTCGTTACGCTACTCGAAGTGACGCACGCCATCAGTTCGAGTGATTTTTCGTAACGAAGCGGAGAAAAATTGTATCGAGAACTCATGTACCAAAACTTCTCGATACATTTCGCTTCGCTTCATTACTCGAAGTGACGCCCGTCGTCAGTTCGAGTGATTTTTCGTAACAAAGTGGAGAAAAATTGTATCGAGAACTTTTCGACAAACCCAAATTTCAAAAACCTTTAACAATGCACTTCTCGATACATTCCGCTCCGCTCCATTACTCGAAGTGACGCCCCGTCAGTTTGAGTGATTTTTTGTAACGAAGTGGAGAAAAATTGTATCGAGAACTCATGTACCAAAACTTCTGTATACATTCCGCTTCGCTTCATTACTCGAAGTGACGCACGCCATCAGTTCGAGCGATTTTCCGAAATAATATTGAATAAAAGTCTGAGATATCGTCAGTTCGAGTAGGATTTTGAAAAAATCCGTATCGAGAACTCATGTACCAACACTTCTCATTACATTCCGCTTTGCTTCATTACTCGAAGTGACGCACGCCCTCAGTTCGAGTGATTTTTAGTAACAAAGTGGAGAAAAATTGTATCGAGAACAAAAAAATCACTAACTTTATTTTATGCAATCATCCTATGTTTACATCCTTTTATGTAATGACGGTACCTTTTACACCGGCATAACAAGTAATCTGGAAAAACGATTAGAAGAACATCAAGAAGGAAAGCATTTTGGTTCCTACACATATAATAGAAGACCTGTTCAATTAGTTTACTATTCGCATTTCATGGATATAGAAATTGCAATTGAATATGAGAAGAAAATTAAAAAATGGTCACAGGCAAAAAAGTTGGCATTAATAGAAGGACGTTTCGAAGATTTACCAAATCTTGCCAAGAAGAACTTTAAAGAAAAGCTATAAATTAACACTCCGTCAGATCGAGTAGGATTTTGAAAAAATCCGTATCGAGGACCATTAGCATTGCACTTCTCGATACATTCCGCTGCACTTCATTACTCGAAGTGACGCCCCGTCAGTTCGAGTGATTTTTCGCAATGAAATGTAGAAAAATTGTTCGAGAACAGTAAAAATTACACTTCTCGATACACTTCACTTCGTTACGCTACTCGAAGTGACGTAATTTCCAAACCCTGAACTCAAAACTCGAAACTCGGATCACGCAACCCGAAACAAAAAAAACTACTCGAACATCTCTGCCCATCTTACAGGCTTAATAGTCGTCTTGGAGTATAACTCTTCAGAAGATTTGGTTTTTTCCAGACTTGGATACAGATTAACGCCAATCAGTTTGATCTTTCCGTTTTCAACATAGCTTTGTTCAGCTACCGCGTGAGTATAGATGTCTTGAGCAATTTTACCAGACTTCAAAGTTTCCAAATAACCACTCAATTCTTCGATTTCTAAAAAGTATTTCCAAGATTTTTCGCTTATTTGCTGCGTCAAGTCTTCGACATAATAACTTCCATTAGAAGCGTCTTCGAAGACATTAACCATACTTTCATAAGCCAAAACAATCTGCTGTTTGAAGGAGATCTCCTCAGAAAGTGTTGTCTCATTTTGCAATTTGTAATCATTAGAAAAGACAGCATCTGCACCAGCAATCATTGCGGAAGCCAACTCCAAAGTCGAACGAATGAGGTTATTTTCTTCGTCACTTTGCGCTTTATTTCTCAATGATGTTTCTGCAAAAACAAAAGGAATTTCGTCTATTCCGTATTCTTTAGAAAAAGCATTAAAAGCTAATTTCAAAGCTCTAACCTTCGCCATTTCGAAGAAATAATTTCCTCCAATAGCAGTTTTAATAATGATTTGCTTCAAAATATCTTTCCCGAAAAGCTCCACCAATTCTTTGGTTTTTGCCAACGCAATGGCAACTTGTTGAACAATCCCTGCTCCTGAATTTTGGTGAAAAGCAATATCTACCGTTATCATCCTTTCGTAGCTTTTAGAAAGCAACTCTCTTCCTAACTGTTCGTTAAGCGTCCCATTACCTTCATCAAAAATATCAATTAAAGAAAAATATCTATTGCTTTCATCAGTGCGCAAATGTTCTGCCAAATCCTTGTCATCAATAAAAATGGCCTTTTCAGAAAGATCTTCAACATTTTCTTTTATCAAAAATGCAAAAACATCATCTTCTAAACCCGATTGATATGGAGCTACCAAATGAGTGCTCTCCTCCACTTTCGGGATATTCTTTAGCACATTTTCAGGCGAATTATAATAAGGCTTCACCTCCAGTCCTTCCAAATTATCTTTGTGAAGAACCGAGTAAATATCCTCCGTTTTCAATTGTTTTTTTACCAGATTTTCCCAATCCTGAAGTGTAACGGTATTGAACATGATTTTGCTGTTTTTTTCCTAAGAGTTTTTAACTATTAGATGAAAAAGTCTAACTTTTCACCCTTTGATTCTTTAACAATAATCCTCAGATTACAAATGACTTAGCTCCTACTTCACCTGAGTACTGTCCGCAACAAGAATAAAAATTTCCTCGTTCGGTTTTTTCATGAAATAATTCTCACGGGCATATTTCTCCTTCTGGTCCTTATTATTCATGAGTTTTTTATAAAACTGGTCATTCTTTTCGTATTCGGTTTTGTAATAGGCTAATTGTTCTTCGTATTTATTAATCTCCTTGTTAAGGTCATTAATGACCAAAAAAGAAGTACTATCAAAGAAAATCATCCATCCCAAAAACAAAAAAATGGCAATAAAATATTTATTGAAAACATACTTTTTGATCCATTTTATCGTCGAAGATGTTGGCTGTATGTCTTTAATCAAATTTTTCATGATGCGGTGTTCTTAATGAGTTATTAATGACTGTAGTCAAAAAGTCAATAGCAACAGTGTTATGCCTCATATTAGGAATAATAATATCGGCTTCGTTTTTGGATGGCTCGATAAATTCCTGATGCATTGGCTTAAGTGTTGTCTGATAACGATGCAAGACTTCGTTAAGGTCTCTTCCTCTTTCCTGGGTATCTCTTCGGATTCTTCTGATTAATCGTTCATCAGAATCTGCGTGAACAAACACCTTCAAGTCGAATTCCTTCAATAATTCGTAATGGGTCAATACCAAGATTCCTTCTACTATTAATACGCTTCTTGGCTCGATGTGATTGAAATCCCCCGTTCTGGAATGGGTAACGAAACTATAAATCGGTTGCTCAATGGCTTTCCCGTTTTTGAGGTCCTTCACATGCTTTAATAAGAGATCAAAGTCAATTGACTTTGGGTGGTCGTAATTAAGTGATTCTCTTTCGATTAACGTAAGATGAGAGTTATCATGATAATAATTGTCCTGAGAAAGAATATTAACTCCTTCTGCATCCAATTGTTGAAGAATTTTTTCTACTACGGTGGTTTTTCCACTTCCGGTTCCACCTGCAATTCCTATAACGAGCATTCTAATTTATTTTTACAAATATAAAGAATTTTGCTCGGTTTTTGAGTTGATTTATTGATGGTTTTTTTGGTTAAAATCAAAGTTTAAAATAACACATCGTCACCTCAGAATTGAGAAGTTTCACCACTTCAGTTCTCGATACAATTTTTCTCCACTACATTTCGAAAAATCACTCGAACTGACGACTTTCCGTCACCTCGATTAGTAAAAGGAAGTGAAGCATATCGAGAAGTTAAAACTAAAAAGTTCTCGATACGGATTTTTTCCAAAATCCTACTCGAACTGACTACACTCACGACCTTTAAAGGGACAAAAATAACACAAAAGTACTCTTCGTCACTTCGAGTAATGTAGCGAAGCGAAATGTATCGAGAAGTGTTCATTTAATAAAAGTTCTTGATACAGATTTTTTTAAAATCCTACTCGAACTGACGTCCAAAAAACAAAAAAAGTGAAACTCAAGCTGAGTTTCACTTCTATATCGTCCAAAATTACTGATATTAAATCGTAGCCATTTCTGCTTTAATTTTAGACTGAAGCCCTTCAGAAGCTTTTACTAAAGGAAGCCTTAGGTAATTCTTGATAATTCCTTTTTCAGCCAAAACAGTTTTGATTCCACATGGATTACCTTCAGCAAAGATCAATCGAGTAATTTCTACCAATTTGTTATGGATTTCGTACGCTTCATCAACTTTTCTATCAAAAGCCAATTGTACCATTGTTGAAAACTCCTTTGGATATGCCTGACCAATTACCGAAATCACACCATCGCCACCTGCTAAAGTTACAGATAGTGTATATTCATCATCTCCCGAAACTAATTGAAAATTAACTGGTTTCTTTCTTAAAATATCAAAATATTGTAAAATATTAGGTGCTGCTTCTTTAATCATAAACAAGTTAGGGAATTCCTCTGCCAAACGAAGCGTTGTAGAAGCCTCAATATTCTGTCCCGTTCTTGACGGAACGTTATAGATAATAATCTGTTTACCAGTAGAAGCCAACATTTTATAATGCTGGTATAAGCCTTCCTGATTTGGTTTGTTATAGTAAGGTGAAACTGAAAGCACTGCATCAAAAGCTGACAAATCCGCTTCTTCAATTTGCTTCTTGACTTCCATTGTATTATTTCCTCCGATTCCCAAAACCAAAGGCAATCTACCATTATTAACCTTCACAACACAATCAATCACCTGTTTCTTCTCGTCCTTAGAAAGCGTTGCTGCTTCAGCGGTAGTCCCGAGTACCACCAAAAAATTGGTTCCATTTTCGATATTGTACTCTACCAAACGAGCCAATGAATCGAAATCTACAGATAAATCTTCATGAAATGGAGTGACTAATGCTACTCCTACACCTTTTAAATTGCTCATATATTTGAGGATTGAATTTTGTCCTCCAAAAGTAGTCAATTTTTGCCATTTTAAAGAAAAAATTAAAGGTCATTTGGGTAAAATATTTCAAAATTCTGTAATATCACAAGTCTATCCAAGCGTGACCAACGTCATCGAGATGGAAGCCAAAAAAATTAATATATTTGTGCAATGATTTTTACGGAATGAAGCACTATTTGAAGATTTTTTATTTTGTTTTGGGTTCAACATTATTGGTGAGTTGCACTGCTACTGCTAACCTTGAAAAAACTCCTACTCTTAAGCTATTAGACGTCCATACCATTCCTTTTGAAACCACTTTTCAAAACACTGCAGTCGGTGGACTTTCTGGGATAGATTATGATAAAAAAAACAACCGATATTTTATCATCTCTGATGATCGATCTGATCAGAATCCTTCCAGAATCTACGAAGCCAAAATCAACATCTATGGCGAAAAAATCTCTAATGTAGAATTTTCAAAAGTCATTTATTTGAAAAACCAAAGTGGCAATTATTTCGACAGTTATAAAAAGAGCCCTGAAAAATCTATTGACCCAGAAGACGTGCGATTTTTTCCGAAAAAAAATCAAGTTTGTTGGTCCAACGAGGGAGACCGCAAACTTGGAAATCCTAATATTTTGCTTGACCCAACGGTAATTTGCTCCGATTTAGATGGAAATTTGGTTTCTCAATTTGAGATTCCCGCTAATTTAAAAATGAATAAAGCCGAGAGTGGACCACGCCGAAATGGTGTTTTGGAGGGGTTGACATTTAATTCTAACTATTCAAAATTGTATACTAATGTTGAGGAGCCACTGTATGAAGACGGAGCGCAAGCTAATACAACAAATGGAGGTAAAATCAGATTTTTTGAATTCGATGCGAAAAGTTTAAAAAACACTGCACAATATTTTTACATGCTTGAACCTGTTGCAAAAGAACCTCAACCCAAAGATGCTTTTTCGGTTAATGGTGTCTCTGCAATTTTAGCTTATGGCAAACAATCTTTTTGGGTGGTAGAACGTTCTTTCTCTGTCGGTACTCCTTCTTGTACCATCAAAATATTTTTAGCTCAATACAAAAAGGAAGACAACATCTTGAAAAAGAATCAACCAAGCGAAGCTAAAACAATGGATAAAAAATTGATTCTCAATCTCGATCAATTAGGTATATTTGTAGATAATATTGAAGGGATTACTTATGGTCCCACATTGAAAAATCACAAAAAAAGTATTATTTTGGTTGCGGATAATAACTTTTCGAAAGAGCAAAAAACGCAATTCTTTTTATTTGAAATCGAAGAATAATTTATAAAATTTATGTTAAAAAAATATCTTGTTGCAGCACTACTTTTAGCGAATATCAATTTGGTTTTTGCCTGGGCTAGCACTGGTCATCGTGTAATTGGACAAGTTGCTGAAAAGAATATCAAAAAAAGAACACTCAAAAAGATCAATCATCTTCTGAACTATCAAAGTCTTGCTTCCATCTCCACTTATGGTGATGATGTGAAATCGGACAAAGCTTACAACAAGTATTATTCTTGGCATTTTGTCAATTTTGAATTTGGTAAAAAATATGAAGACTGTCCTCATAATGACGAAGGAGATATTATCAGCGGAATTCAAAAATGTATTGACATTTTAAAGGATAAAAATTCGTCTGATACGGATAAAGCATTTCACTTGAAATTTTTAGTTCATTTAGTTGGTGACTTACACCAGCCTTTACATGTTGGAAATGGTGCAGACAAAGGAGGAAACGATATCAAACTTACTTGGTTTGGTGAGGAAACTAACTTACATAGAGTTTGGGACAGTGACATGATAGACCACTATCAGATGAGCTACACCGAGCTTTCTAACGATTTGCCCTATTTGACCAAAACCGAAAAGAAATCCATCCAATCAGGAAGCGTTTTAGATTGGGCTTACGAATCACAGAAAATTGCATTTAATCAAGTTTATCCTTCGGCAAAAACTGGCGAAAATCTACAATACAGATATCAATATCTCAATTTTGGAATTGTAAAACAACAACTTGAAAGAGGAGGATTACGATTAGCAAAACTTTTAGATGAAATTTTTGCTTAAATTTGACTAAGTATGAAAAAGGTTTTATTAGTTATTGGAGTTACGGTTGCGAATCTCATATTCGCTCAAAATATTTCATCGAAAAAATGGAAAGACCTTTTTTCTTATAACAATGTTTTGGCATTTCAAGACGATGATGGAAAGGTCGTTGCAGCAACAGAAAACGGAATTTTTTTCTATAATTATTCGTCTGGTGAAATTACCAAGCTTTCTAAAGCTAACGGTCTTCATGACGTCAAAATCACCGCTTTTGACTATAACCCAGAGACCAACATCGGCCTTGTGGGCTATGCAACAGGATCAATGGATGTGTTTAATGATAGTGGAGTTTTACTATCCGTAGATATACCTATTGCAACTGGATTCACGGGAGATAAAAACATTAATCATATTGCTATCACTGGCAATCAAGCTGTTATTTCGGCGGATTATGGAGTGTCGGTTTTTAACCTGGCAAGAAAAGAATTTGGCTTGTCTTGTTATTTTATTACTGCAGGAATCTACCAACCTGTGAATGAAGCTGCTATCAAAGATGGAAAAGTATTTGCGGCTACTTCCAATGGATTGATGTCTCATCTTATAGATGTGACATTTCCTGTGTATTCTACATGGACTACCGAAATGGCGGGAAACTTCACTCAAGCTGATTGTTATAACTCAATTTTAACCTGTGGAACCGCAAACAATATTTTCCTCCACAATGGAACTAGCTTTAACTCGGTCTCGACAGCCTTTACCAGTATCAAAGATCTTGTAGTCTCCAACCAAAATATTGTTGTAACTGATGACACGAGAATTTATGTTTTAAATTCAACGGGAAATACGGTTAATAATGTAACTTTTGGGGAAAGTTGTAATACGGCAGGATTTGTCAATGGTGCTGTATATGGAGGAACTAAACTTTCTGGACTTAAAGATATTGCTGGAAACAAATACAAACCAGATGGCCCTTACAGCAATATTTCTTATAAAATACATTTGAAAGACAATCAAATTTGGATTGCTTCTGGTGCGCAAGCAAGCTATAACTCGCCAGCTCCCAGAGATTTAGGGTATTATCACTTTAATGGATCTCAATGGATCTATCCTGACTACTTTATCGATAATCCAATCCAGTTTAATGTGATGGATGTAATGCCTAATCCATCCAATCTTAATGAGGTATTTTTTACGAATTATGTATTTACTGTAGACAAAGGCATCTACAAAATGGAAAATAATGCTTTTAAGAAAAGCTATTTAACTAATGAGCCTCCAAATGTTTATGAAAGTTTTCGTCCAATTGGCCTTGGTTATGATGAAAACAACAATCTTTTTGTAACATCTTTTGGGCTCCCATCTCCACTTACTTTTGGATATTATCTATATAATACTTCTGGCGATAACTTCACTCGTGTTCCAGTTATAACTGCAGGTGGAGCTGGTAGACCAACTCTAAAAGACGGTTATTTTTTATCACCTTGTCCTTGGGGAGGAGGAGGAGGAGTTGTTGTTAAATATTATGGTAACAGTCCTTCACAGCCTAGTTCATTGACTAAAATTATCAATTCTCAAAATAACCTGCCTATTGATGGAACCGTTTCTTTCGCAATAGATAAAAATGATGACTTTTGGATTGGATCAAAACTTGGTCTTCGTGTTTTAAGTGATGGCTTTGATGCTATCACAGAATCATCACCGCAGACAGAAGAAATTATAATTGAACAAAACGGAATTGCCGAAGAACTTTTCAGAGATAGTAACATCTTAGCAATTGCTGTTGATTCAGGAAATCAAAAATGGGTTTCTGTTGATGGTGGAGGAGTTTATTATTTGAGTCCCAATGGAGAACAAGTTTACAAACACTTTACCAGTGAAAATTCTCCTTTACCAGACAATAGTATTACAGACATTCAGGTGGATGAAAAAACGGGCCTTGTATATTTTGTAGGACTAACGGGAATAGTTACCTATCAAGGTGATGTTGTCGGAGTCAACTCCAATTTTGGAAATGTGTTAGTATATCCTAATCCCGTTGTTTATTCTAATTTCAAAGGAAATGTAACCATAAGAGGATTAGCTGAAAAAACTAACATTAGAATTACTGACGCCGCTGGGAACCTTGTTCATCAAGCTGTCGCAAGGGGTGGTTTCTATGAATGGAATTTGAATAACCAAAAAGGTAAAAGAGTTGCTTCGGGCGTGTACTTTGTCTTATTGACCAATGAAGATGGTAGTGATTCTGCCACTGCAAAAATAGCCGTCGTTAACTAACCAAACATGAATTCTTATAATGGTTTTATCCTCTCCTATCTCAAGTATGGAGATTACGATGGTATTTTACATGTTTTCACTCAGGAAGCTGGATATGTAAGCTTTTTTGCAAAAGGAATTTTTAATCCCAAGAGCAAGAAAAAGGCTTTTCTAGCACCCCTCAATGAATTGTATATTAATATCCATTCGAAGGGAAGCAAGAGCCAAATGCAATCGGTTTCTTCAATGGAATTTGCTCAAAAATTTGAACAGGAACCCAATGTCAAAACAAATAGCATTTTGTTTTTTGCATCAGAGTTTCTTAATCAAATATTACGAAATGAAAATCAATCGACTGAAATCTACCAAGAAATTAAGTCCTTTCTTGAGGAAGTCAATAGAAAAAATTATGGAGCTCATTATCTTCTGCTATTCCACATGCTTTACCATTTGGGACACTTGCCATTGAACAACGGAAACAACTATCTGAACCCAGAATCGGGGACATTCGATACCAATAAAAGTCATTGGATCTTTGATGAAGACACTTCCTCACTTTGGAAATTCATTTTAGAAGAAAGCATTAGGTATGAAATAAAAATACCCAAAAGACTAAAAAAGAATTTTATGGATTCTCTTTTGATCTATTATCAATTTCATTTTGAGAATTTTAGAATTCCAAAATCGCTAGAAATCGTTCGAGAAATTTTTGAAGATTAATTCAATTTAGAAGCTAATTTTCGAAACTGCTTTTCAGCATTTTTTTCCTCATAAAGAATACTGTAAATTGTATCAATAATGGGCGTTCTAACATTCTTCTCTTTAGAAGTTTCATAAATCGAATCCGCCGCATAATAACCTTCTGCAATCATATTCATAGACTGAATTGCAGATTTCACAGTATATCCCTTCCCAATTAAATTACCTAAACTTCTGTTTCGTGAAAATAAAGAGTAGGCTGTTACTAATAAATCTCCCAAATATGCGCTATCATTAACATCTCTTGGCGTTTCATGGATGGCATCAAGAAACAATTCCATTTCGCGAATAGCGTTAGAAACAAATACTGCCGTAAAGTTGTCTCCATAACCCAAACCACTTGCTATACCCGCTCCAATAGCATAAATATTCTTCAAAATAGCGCTGAATTCATTCCCTAGAATATCACAACTCGCATGAACTTTGATAAAGTCCGAAGAAAAAATCTGCATCAAAACTTCTGAAACTTCTGCTTCTACGGTCGCAATCGTAAGATAGGAAAGTCTTTCCATTGCCACCTCTTCAGCGTGACATGGACCTGCGATTACGGCTTGACGACGGAAACCAATCCCAAACTGATTCTTCAGATAATGAGCAACGACATCATTCACTTTCGGGACAATTCCTTTGATGGCAGACACAAAAACTTTGTTTTCGTAATCGCACGACATTTTATCCATTACTTCTGTAAGATAAATTGAAGGAGTAGCCAAAATAACGATATCACTTTGAGATACCATCTCATTGATATCAGTTGTAAGAGTGAGATTTTTGGGGTTAAAACTTACCGAAGTGAGATAAGTTGGATTATGACCCCTCTGCTTAATCGCACCAACGACATACTCATTACGAACACACCAATTAATCTCTTTGCAATTCTCCAAAAGCATCTTGACAATAGCAGTTGCAAAACTTCCACTTCCTAATACTCCTACCCTCACTTTTGATTTTGAGGAACCTTCTTCAGTCGATTTATTTTTAGCCATAAATTCTTAAAGTCTAATCCAACAAAGTTATAGAAATAAAATAAAACTAGAAATAACTCGTTCTCAAAACAAACACATTTCAAAAAGTGAATGAATTTCTATGAAATTATTAGTCAGTACATAAGTTTTAATTAAATTTGCCTCCTATTTTATGAAACGGAAATTAGAAAATATGTTATCATTTTTGAAAAGCAAAAAGAAACAGAATATCTTTATTGGTGCCCTATTAGCCATCATATTTGCTCAATTCTTCGCTCTGATGAAGCTTTATTCTGATAAAAACGAAAGGAGCTACGAAGTCAATTTGGTAAAAATCAATACTGAAAAAGACAGTATCGATTATCTGAAAATGAAATATAACTTGCAAAACATCGACCAAATTGCCAGAAAAATCAATGGCTTTTTGGCAACAAAAAACATGAGTGATATCACTGTCACTCAATTGCAAGAAGACAGTATCTACAATGCCATCTATCTTGCAAAAGCAAGTAACAGATACAGTCAATATTTGGTTGATTTGGAAAAAAAATTACAAAACGTTCCTCTTGGGATCCCAACCAACGGTTATATTTCCTCTAATTTTGGAAACCGAAAAAATCCAATCCCAACCAAGCCCACCAATATTCTGATGGCATCTGCGGGAAAACCTGCCGCAGGAACCTCAACCGAGGAAGCTGAGCCAGAAACTATACAAGTCAAAGATAGTGCTGGAAATGTGGTGAAAGAAGTTAAAGTCTATTCCAAAAATAATGCTTCCATGAAATCCAATTCGGTGAAACCTGCAGTAAAAGAGCAAAATAATGCACCAGCCGAAGCAGATCAAATTCAGTTTCATAAAGGGATGGATATTGCCGTTGCTTACGGAAGCGATGTGAGAGCAGCCGCTGCTGGAACCGTCATCTTCTCGGGAAAAAAAGGTGGTTATGGTAACTGCGTTATTATTTCTCATGGAAATGGTTTAGCGACTCTTTATGGACACCTTTCTGAGCTATTGGTAACAGCAAATCAGCTAGTAACAGTCAATCAAGTAATTGCAAAATCAGGCAATTCTGGACGTTCAACTGGACCACACCTTCATTACGAGGTGCACAAAAACAATACTCCAGTTAACCCCAAATTATTTATGAATTTATAAAAAATAGTTCTAAAAATTACCAACTGAGGCTCTCAAATTAATGAGAGTCTCAGTTTTTTATTCGCTTCTTAAATTACCGAAAATGTTAGAAAAAGTTAATTTCAATCAACGAGAGATTTTTTTTAATAATTTTATGCAAAATTTAAGCGATGAAACTTTTTATTCCCGTTCTACTTGTTGGTTTTTCAATAGTTAGCGCACAAGAATCTGATAGCACAAAGCTTGCTACACCTCCAATTAAAAAATTTGAACCTTTTACTTTAAAAAAAGGTGAATTACCCGTGATTCCAAAAAATGGTACCATACAAGATTTGAGAACATTTTCTTTAAAGCCGGGAGATATTAAAAACTACAATCCAAAAGACCCGGAAAAATATGCAATGCTTATTGTTCCTGGTAACGTGGCCGGAACCATCCCCATGAAAAATGCTTTTAAAACAGAAGCAACTCCAGCACCACAAAAAGAACTTTTAGAAATATTACCTCAGGAAAAGAAATAAGAATGTCGCTTCGATATAGAATTGCTGAAAGAGGAGATCTCAAAAAAATCGTTGACATCTACAATTCGACCATTTCGTCTAGAATGGTAACTGCAGATACCGAGCCAGTTTCTGAGGAAAGCAAAGAAAAATGGTTCTACGACCACAATTCTTCAACTCGACCACTTTGGGTGGTTGAAAATAATGAAAATTCAATCATAGGCTGGGCAAGTTTTCAATCTTTCTATGGACGACCTGCTTACGATAAGACCGTCGAAATCAGTATTTATCTCGATGAAAATCAGAGAGGAAAAGGTTTTGGTAAGGAAATCCTTCAATTCTGTATCGATGAAGCACCAAAACGAGAGGTAAAGACTTTACTTGGTTTCATTTTCGGACATAATGAACCAAGCATTCAATTATTTAAAAATTTAGGTTTTGAAGATTGGGGAAATTTACCCAAAATTGCCATCCTGGACGGTGAAGAACGAGATTTGAAGATTCTTGGAAAGCGAATTGACTAACTTTCACCATTTGATCAACTGTCGTATTGTTGAAATTTAACAAAATCCCTATTCAAAAGGAATCATAGCCTCTTTGAAATCGTTAGAAAATCTTCATGTAAATAATATTTAAAAGTGCTTCAATATGTGTGAAGCATTTTTTATTTTTGTGCTTCGTAATCAAGATGACGATGACTAAAGAAGAACTACTTAACCGAGCTATTAAAATAGCGCAAAAAGCTCATACCGGACAGACTGATAAATATGATGCTCCATACATTGGACACATAATGCGCGTAATGAATTACGGAAAAACTATTGATGAGAAAATCGTTGGTGTCCTTCATGACGTAGTGGAAGATTGCCCAGAATACGACTTCGAATATCTAAGAATAAAGGGCTTTCCAGAATATATTTTGTTTGCGATCAAATGCCTTAGTAAAATTGACCCAGAAGAAGATTATGACGAATTTATCAAAAGAACGGAAAAGTCACCTCTTGCTATTGCCGTCAAAATTAATGATTTAAGGGACAATATGGATTTGAGAAGAGTCAATCGAGAACTTACTCCCCGCGATATCAAGAGATTCAATAAGTATCTCAAAGCCTATCGATACTTAACCGAAAAGTATTAAAAATCAACAAATAAGCTAATTCTTCGGAATAATATAAAGCAGCATAAAAAAAGCGGACTGATGTCCGCTTTTCAATTTTTATTTCAAATTTCATTTCTTTACAAAGTATAGGAAATACCTACATGAAACCATCTTCCAGGCATTGGTACTCCAAAGGTTTCTGTATATTCCGTTGCAGTAATATTGTTCACCAACAAATAGGTATCAAAATTTTTCCAACGATAACTCAACTGGTTATCCAAAACTTGATAACTGTCCAAATTGACTCTGTCCAAATAACGGTAAGAAAGTTCGTTCCTGAAGTTTTTCAAAAATTTAACTCCCGCTTTTGCAATGAACTGATGTCTCAAATAATCCAACGCATATCTTGAAAAATCCTGATTAGCTACCTCGTTTTTGCTATCGATATATGTGTAGCTAAGATTATAATCTAACCATTGAGTTAGTTGATGTGACCAAGAAGCTTCGATTCCCTTTAAGCCAACATTACCAACATTTTGAGCAGACCAAGGATTGGAAGAACTTGCTTTGACCCAATCGATGGCATTGTCTGAGTTTCTCATGAATCCACTAACTTTGGCCTCAACAATTTTATTATTGTACTGGTATCCTATCTCAGAAGACCAACCACTTTCTGGCTTCAAATCTGCGTTACCTTGTTCTGTTGGACTTTTGTAATACAAATCCGTAAAAGATGGAATTCTGTGAATTTTTGAAACATTTCCAAAAACCTTGTGATGCTCCTTCCAAGAATATCCAGCATCAAGACCTGGATAAAAGAAGTTTCCGCGATTAGAATAATTAGCCCATGTAATTCCAGGAACGATTTTTAACTTTTTCTCCAAAAAGGAAAAATGATGTTCAAGAAACATCTGTGTCAAGAATCGATCTCGGTGACCCAAATTATTAGAAGCTAAATACTCTTTTCTCAATTCTACACCTACACCAGTTGTTCCCAAAGATGATTGGTAGCTTGCGTTGATCTCACCACCGACATTATTTCCAATATGCATATTGCGATAGATTTCAGGCTTATTCCTGATATATTCGTACATATCCTGTCCTCTTCTCCAATAGAGGTTAGAATTAACACCCCACTTCCCAAACTTCTGCTCTAATCGCAAAGCCACAATCGACGCCATAGTTTCTTCGTATTGATCTATTGCTTTAGGAGATGCGTAAAAACCGTTGGCTCCAAATTTCTTCTCTTGTATCCCTGCTTGCAAACCAAGATTTCCATTTTTTATTTTTAACTGATTTTGGTAAAAAACATTACGAATTTTATAATCAGTATTATAACGATAACCGTCCGAGCCTCCATTATTGATTTGGAAAAGATGACTTAGCTTTTCACTCCCAAAAGTAGCATTAAGACCAAGATTATACGTCTTAAAATCACCTCCAACCATTGATAAAGTGGCAGATTCTTTAGAAGAAGTCTTAGTCACAATGTTGATAACACTATAAGCACCATTACCGAAACGTCTTGCAGCGGGACCTTTGATCACTTCAATTCTTTCAACGCTTTTTAAATCAACCGGAATATTCATAGAATTATGTCCAGTTTGCGAATCATTCATTCTGACACCATTAATCAAAATCAAAGTCTGCTCAAATGAACCTCCTCTTACAGAAATATCAGACTGAACGCCATTTCCTCCCCTCCTTCTGATGTCCATCCCTGTGTACAATTGCAAAATTTCATCGATGCTTTTTGCAGGCATATTTTCAATCTCAGCTTTTGAAATCACTTCTATATTTTCGACAACGTCAGCATAAGGTGTATTAAGAATCTTCCCATAGATCTCTACACTCTCAATTTTTGTTTCTTTTTCTTGTCCGTTAGCTCCCAAAGCGACCGAAATCATGGCAGCTAATAAAATTCGTCTCCTCATATTTAAAATTTAGTTTTCGTCAAAAATAATTATACTTTGATATCAATTTTCTAAAGCGACAAATATAAAAATTCCTGAGAAATAGCCAATAAAAAAAGCCACTCTTAGAAGCGGCTCCATGTCTAGAACTATCTTTTCTTCATCAGATATTCTATAAAATACTCGATAATCCTTTTCATAAAAAAAACACAAAAAAATTACATTGGTGAAACTCAATCGCTTCATCTGCTAAATATAACGATAAAACGATATAATTATTTTACAATAATACATATTTTATCAGCAAATAACTACATAAGTTTTGTTATTTTTACAGCCTAAAAAAAATTCAAATTCATGAAAATCGCCGTACTAGGAGCAGGAAAAATGGGTATTTCTTTTTCCAAATCTTTTTTGAAATACGACCTTATCAAACCTCAAGACCTTCGACTAATCACCAGAAAGCAGAGCAAAAAAGAAAACGTATTGAAGGAATTTCCCAATTCTCAAGTTTGTTCTTTTGACGAAATCGAAAATCTTGAAGCCGACCTAATCATTATTGCAGTCAAACCACAGGATTTCAGTTTTGTATCCGAAAATTTACCTTTCAAAATTTCAGAAAAATCATTGGTCTTATCGATTATGGCCGGAATTTACATTGATAAGATTCAGAATGCTTTAGGTCATCAACTCGTTGTGAGAGCAATGCCTAATTCGCCAACCCTTCTTGGAATGGGAATTACCGGATACACCGCAGCTTCAGGTATATCTTTCAATCAAATAATTCAAGTCGAAAGACTCCTTAACTCTACTGGAAGGTCAGTTTATTTGGAAGAAGAGCATCTTTTGGACGGAGTCACCGCACTTTCTGGAAGTGGACCTGCATATTTTTATTATATCGTCGATGCGATGATTAAAGCTGGAATGCAAATGGGTATTGATGAAAACCTTTCCAAACTTTTTGTGAAACAAACCATGCTTGGAGCATATCATCTCATTAATAATTCGGAAAAATCGTTAGAAGAATTAATCAAAGATGTCGCATCAAAAGGTGGAACCACAGAAGCCGCACTCAAAACCTTTAACGAATACGATTTGAAAGGAACTCTAAATAAAGGAATTCTGGCAGCAGAACGACGCGCAAAAGAACTTAACGGATAATTAGAAGTTTTTTCTTAAAAAATACCAACTCCGATTCCATAGTAGGAATTGGAGTTTTATTTATTTATAGTCAAATCTACTTAAAATGTCATGCTGACGAAGGAAGCATCTATATAGATTCTTCAACTCCACTTCAGAACTTCGTTCGCAGACCTTCAGTCTGTGCTCAGAATGACAAACAAATATATCATTACAAATTATTAAGATTTAACAATAGATTCTACCTTCTTTAGCTTCTTCCACATTAAAAAGCCTAACCAAACGCCAAAACTATTGAACAAAACATCGTCAATATCCATAATACCCATTCTTGTAAAATATTGAAGAGCTTCAACACAAATTATTGCAGAGATAAATGCATAAATCAGCGGCCGAAAATTTTGGAACTTCGGAAAAATCCAACCTAAAAAACCAAAAGGAACAAAAAGTACAATATTCCCGACTAAATTCCCTATCAAATGCATCCAATCTCGGTGCGCAATACAACTTTCGACAAAAGAAATCGTTGAAAAAATTGGTTTCAATCTTACAATATTATCTTCCATCATCGTTCTTCCAAAACCAAAAATCATTAGATAAAATAAATAAACAGTGTATGGAAGAATCAGAATTATATACAGTTTCTTTAAGAAAGGAACATTCATTGAAAAAGATTTTTTTTCAGAATTAAAATCTTCAAAAAAAAATAATGCAATTCAACCCCTTCAGAATTAAAAAATCTGATTGGGTTGAATTTATATGCACGCTTTTATGCTTTCTTTACAAACTCGGATTTCAAAGCCATAGAACCGAAACCATCAATTTTGCAATCGATATTGTGGTCAGAATCTGGTCTTAATCTGATATTTTTAACTTTAGTTCCGGCTTTTACAGGTTTGGGTGCTCCTTTTACAGGCAAATCTTTGATAACCACAACAGAATCTCCGTTTTGAAGTTCGTTCCCGTTGCTGTCCAAGACTTTATCTTCTGAACCAACTTCAGCTGGGTCAAATTCATGAAAACATTGGCTACAAACCATCAAATTATCTTGTTCGTAGGTGAATTCTGAATTACACTTTGGGCAATGAATTGCTTCGCTCATTATTTCTCGATTTTTTGCAAAGATAGTTTTTTACAAATTACGTTGATGGTAAGTGAATGATGATGGATGATGCGTGAATTAGAAAAAAAAATCTAAACGATTCCAAACAATAATCAAGAAACACATCACAAGTAACAAGAAACACCCTACACTCTATCCAAAATCTATAAATAAAACGCTATTTTTGCAAAACTTTTTAGAATTTGAAATCTAAAATTTTTAATTTAAAATCTCCCAATGGAACTTATACACCGCAATCTTCTTATTGGCATCCACGATGCATTACAAGAAACATTTTTCGAAAAAAACAAATATGCCGATAAAGTAATCGAACGTCTTCTTAAAGCTCACAGAAAATGGGGAAGCCAAGACAGAGCTGTTGTTTCGGAGATTTTCTATAATATCATCCGATGGAAAAGAAGATGCGAATATTACATGGGAGAAGGCGTTAAACCAGGAAATGTCTACAAGCTCATTATGGCTTATTTGCTTTGGAGCAAAACCAAATTCAAAAAATTTGAAGAATTTGAAGGAATTAAGATGGCAGATATTCTCAAAAAACTAGAGAAAAATACTGTACCTTCAAAAGCAATTGAATACTCAATTCCTGATTGGTTGGCCGAAACTTTGGAAAGAGAATTAGGTAAAAACTGGGAAAGAGAAATGAAAGCTCTCAACGAACAAGCGCCAACAGTTCTCAGAACCAACACTTTGAAAACTTCTCCAAAACATCTTATTTCGGAGTTATTGGAAGAAAATGTTGAATGTTTCGAAATCCGTGGCTTTAAAGACGCTATCGAATTAAAAGAAAAGAAAAACGTGTTTTTAACTTCTGCCTTCAAAGAAGGTTTGTTCGAAGTTCAGGATGCTGGTTCTCAAAAAATCGGCGAATATTTGGAGGTAGAACCAGGGATGCGTGTAGTTGATGCATGTGCTGGAGCTGGTGGAAAAACCTTGCATTTGGCTGCCATCATGGAGAACAAAGGTCAAATCATCGCATTAGACATCTACGAATGGAAATTAGCAGAATTGAAGCGACGTGCAAAACGCGCAGGTGCTCATAATATAGAAACCCGAATGATTTCTGATAACAAAGTTATCAAAAGATTGTACGACAAAGCAGACCGCTTACTCATTGATGCACCTTGTTCTGGACTTGGAGTTCTCAAAAGAAATCCAGACAGCAAGTGGAAAATCGACCAAGACTTTATTGACAGAATTAAAGGAGAACAAGCTCAAATCCTCCAAGACTATTCCAAAATCATCAAGAAAGGAGGCAAATTAGTGTATGCAACATGCTCCATTTTACCGAGTGAAAACCGAGGACAAGTTGATTTATTTTTAAAAAATAATCCAGATTTTCAATTAGTTAAAGACGAGAGCGTGATGCCGAGTGAGGGGTTTGATGGTTTTTACATGGCGCAATTGGTGAGGAATGCCTAAATTGGTCAGATGAAAAAATTTGTCCTACTATCCGTTTTATTTTTTGTTAAATTATCAGCTCAAACCTATCAAATAACCTATACCAACACATTCGAAGGAAAGGAAGTTACAGACCAAGACAAGTCAATAACTTATGCCAACTCAACGGAATGTTATATGTTGACAGAAAGTATTTTGACCGGAAAGAAAGAGATTCCTTACGAAATTCAAAAAACGGAAATCAAGGCAGGAAAATTTCAAAGATTTGCTTTCTTACAAAACAATAGGATTGTATATAGTGTAGACGAAAAGACACTCTCCCAATATCAATTTGAGTTAAAGGAGGGTAGCAAGAAAATCCTAGGCTATCATTGTAAAAAAGCAACGACTGTTGTCAACTCTAATACCGTAGAAGTCTGGTATACCAATGACCTTAAAATTAATGGTGGGCCGAGAATCTACGGACAAAATCTAGGTCTTGTTTTGGAAATATCTTGGAACGGTAACCGCGGTTCTGTAGCTACTGATGTAAAGAAAATCAAAAATTTTAACCAAGAAAAACTATTTGCAGATAAAAAAATTGAAGAAGTTGATGCCATTACTTATGCAGATGAACTTTGGAAAAGTAGATTCACCAATATTTCTGTATTTAAGAATCAAACGCTTAATTTTCTAAAGGAAAATCAGTCTGATCTTATCATTAAAAAATTCAATTCGGGAACAACGGTTTTGAAAAAGGTAAAATTCCCAGTAATAAAGTCAGATGAAAACGTTTTTATCCAACTTACTGAAAAATCCAACGGCGATGCCTATGATAGAACGGGTTCTGTATTCTTGATTCCTGAAGGAAAAGAAAAATACTTCTTTGACGAAAACGAGAAATCGAAGATCCCATCCTACAAAAGCGGAAACGGAAATTCTTATAGAGGTGCTATCTCAGCTGACAATTATGAAGTTCCATTAGAATTAATGCGCTTCTACACTCCTTTTGGAGTTGGAAAATACAATGAAAAAATTCAGCTAAAAGGTCAATCATGGGAAGACCAAGCTCCTTACCGACAAGACATCTCAGAAATGGCAAACCAATTAAGTGGTAAAGAAATTTGGGTAGGCGTTTCTATTGAAAACTATGACAAGGGTGGACATCTCATTGATTTGGATATTTCCATTCATAACGACGGACTAGTAGTTTTCGGTGGAGATTATACAAAACCTCTTTTCAACACTGTCAATCAAATACCAATTTGGGACAATTCGTATGTTGATTTATTTAGCGACCCAGAAGGATTAGAAGTAAGTTTTAATTTAGAAAAAAATCTAGACAACGCTTACCTAAGATACGTATCAACTGGTCACGGAGGTTGGGAAGCTGGCGATGAATTTTTACCAAAAGAGAATAAAATTTCGTTGGATGGTCAGATGATTTTTAATTTCATTCCATGGAGAACGGATTGTGGAAGCTATCGTTCTTACAATCCTGCTTCTGGTAATTTCAACAACGGACTTTCCTCTTCAGATTTTAGTCGAAGCAATTGGTGTCCTGGGACTACAACCAACCCAATCTTTATCCCTTTAGGCAACCTAAAGGCTGGAAAACACACAATAAAAGTTCAGATTCCTTTAGGTAAACCTGATGGCGGAAGTTATAGTAGTTGGAATATTAGTGGCACGCTGATTGGCAAGGTTCCCAAATAACGATTAACCTCAAAAATACAAAACAAAAAAAAACACACAATGACTTCCGACAATATTGTCAATTACTACAACCAATTAGCTTCTGATTACGACGAAGACCGTTTTGGTAACTCCTACGGAAAGTTTATTGACACCCAAGAAAGGAAAATTTTATTTAAAATCTGTTTCGATATTCAGAAATCAAAAGGTGGTTTCAGCTTCTCGGTATTTTAACTAAATAATTTTCGTTGAAACCAACCAAAAAACATTAAAAAACGTAAAATTTTAATTCAAATTAAATTTTTAAAGAAAAATATTAACTAAAGTGTAATTTTACTTGCAATTTTTAAATCACATTAATATCATTGCATTACAATTAATCTAAATCTTAAAAAAACAACTTAAAATATGTGTGGAATTGTATGCCTGTTTGATGCAAAACAAAAGACGGAAACTTTGAGGTCGCAAGTGTTAGAAATGTCAAAAAAAATCCGTCATCGCGGACCAGATTGGAGTGGTGTATATCAAGATGATCAAGTGATTTTTTCTCATGAAAGACTGGCTATTGTTGACCCAACTTCTGGAAAACAACCTCTTTTTTCAACCGACGGAAAAATCGTGTTGGCTGTTAATGGAGAAATCTATAATCATAGAGAACTTCGAAGAGAATTTCCCGACTACGCCTTCCAAACCGAATCTGATTGCGAAGTAATTATCCCTCTATTCCAAAAATATGGAAAAGACTTTTTGGATAAACTGAATGGAATTTTTGCTTTCTCTGTTTATGATTCGGAGACCGATACTTATTTAGTTGCAAGAGACCACATGGGAATCTGTCCATTGTATCAAGGATGGGACAAAAGTGGTAATTATTATATTGCTTCGGAACTTAAGGCTTTAGAAGGAGTTTGTAACGTAATAGAATCATTTCTTCCTGGCCATTTACTTTTCAATAAAGATGGTCACGAGCTTCAACAGTGGTACGTTAGAGACTGGGAAAACTACGAAAACGTAAAAGACAACGAAACCAACATAGCAGAGCTAAGAAAGGCCTTGGAGGAAGCTGTTCACAGACAACTAATGAGTGATGTACCTTATGGCGTTCTGCTTTCGGGAGGATTAGACTCATCCATTACTTCTGCAATCGCTGCAAAATATGCAAGACAAAGGATTGAAAGTGGTGACACGCAAGAAGCATGGTATCCTAGATTACATAGTTTTGCCGTAGGATTAGAAGGTTCACCTGATTTAGCAGCTGCAAAAAAAGCTTCAGAACATATTGGCTCTGTACATCACGAAATTCATTTTACAATTCAGGAAGGATTAGATGCCGTTAGAGATGTTATTTATCATTTAGAAACTTATGATGTGACAACGATTCGTGCTTCTACACCGATGTACCTGATGGCGAGAGTTATCAAATCTATGGGTATTAAAATGGTGCTTTCTGGAGAAGGAAGCGATGAGTTATTTGGGGGCTATCTATATTTCCACAAAGCGCCAAATGCCAAAGAACTTCATGAGGAAACAGTAAGAAAACTTGGGAAGCTTCACCTTTATGATTGTCTAAGAGCTAACAAATCACTGATGGCTTGGGGAATTGAAGGGCGCGTTCCGTTTTTGGATAAAGAATTCATGGATGTCGCAATGCGCATCAACCCAACCGACAAATTAGTAGGCTCTCACGAACCAAAAATCGAGAAATGGGTACTTCGCAAAGCTTTTGAAGACTTGCTTCCAGAGAATATTGCATGGAGACAAAAAGAGCAATTCTCCGATGGTGTAGGATATTCGTGGATTGATACCTTGAAAGAGGTTGCAGAAAAAGAAGTGAGTGATGAAATGATGACAAATGCAAAATTCAGATTTCCTCTTAACACTCCGCAAAACAAAGAAGAATATCGATACAGAACCATTTTTGAGGAACACTTCCCAAGTGAAACAGCTGCTGCAACAGTACCTTCTGTCCCATCTGTGGCTTGCTCAACACCAATTGCTTTAGAATGGGATGAAGCATTCAAAAAAATGAATGACCCAAGCGGAAGAGCTGTCAATGTACACGACACCGCCTATTAATGAATAACAACATAAATCCTCTGACACGCAGAGGATTTTTTTATGGTAAAACATCATTCGGATAAATTTAACATTCTATCCCAATTATTATCGAAGAAATAGTTATATTTGAAAAAAGTTTAAAAAAATTGATAAAATGAAGAGAAGAGTTATTCTATTGTTTTCTTTAGTGGCGTTAAGTTTTGCCTTTGGACAAAATAAAAATAAATTTAGCGATATCCTTAATACCAAGAAGTTAGGATATGCTTATAAAAAAGAAGTAAAAGAGCGTGACAAACCAGATTTCTTTCAACAGTATTATTGGGTAAGCAAAGCAGAATATCTGCGTTCTTTCAAACATCTAAGCTCTATCAAGCCTATCGTTTTTTATGAATTTGTAAGCGAGATTACTCCGGTTATTCCCAACAAAGGTCTTGACGACAAGCAAAAACAACTGAGAAAAGATTCGGACGAAGCTTTAACTAATTTTTTTATCAACAGAAAGTTCGATAGTCCATTATTACCTCAAAACCTAGATACGTTTGTGGATCCAACTGGAGAAAAATATGTAGCAGAAGTTGATCCAGAAAAAGTTGCTGAATTGGTTCCAAAAGAGCTTTTTACCTTCACAACTAAAAACAAAAACAATACTGAGCAGAAAACGTATTACCTCTGGATTCCAAAAGGAAAAGATGACTATAAATTTGTTGAGGCTTTTCCTGGAGAAAAAGACAAGGCTTTCAAAGAAAAATTAAATAAGTACATACCTGGATTCGAAATCCCTAAATTTGTACCAACCGTTGAGGTAGGTGATAAAAGAGATAAAAGAACGGAAGGATATTATTTCATCACTCCATTTCAAGTAGGCAGCAATAACATCGTTTACAAAACCAAAGATTTCAAAGACTTTGAATTGGTAAGATATAAGAAAGCTGGAGGTCCTTGGATGGATGTTGAGCTAAAAGATCAATAGAATCATCAAATGCAATCATATCAAAACCTGTTTTTCAAAACAGGTTTTTTTTTGTAACCGAATGAATTCTAATGAGGGTACATTCTTATAACTACAACTTTTGGTCAAGCTATTGCAAAATCACCATTTTTTAGCATTACTAAATTGTTAAAAACAATAAAAAAAACAACAATATTTCTTATAATTTAAAAAAATATTATCTTTATCTCAAATTTTTTGAAATAATAGACCTATTTATAAAATATAATTAGTGTAAAATTTCGCACTTATATTATTTTTTACAGAATTATTTTACCCAAAAAATTGAAATCTAGAAAAACTAACTATTAACTATGGAGGAAATCGAACAAATTCTACTTTTGTGCACGATAAAAGATCAGGATGCAAAAGCAGAGCTTGCAAAATGTTTTGAAATTATTGAACTAAAAAAAAATGAAGATTTACTTCGCTTTAATGAAATAGGACGTAACTCATATTATGTAATTGAAGGCTGTGTAAGAGAATTCGCAATTAAGGATAACGGAGAAGAACGCAATCTTAATTTCTACTTCAAAAAATCATATATAATGCCTCTTGATATGCAGAACGATTCTAAAATTGGACAACAATGTCTTTTTGACACCAAATTACTGAAATTACATCAGGAAAAATTTGATTACTTATGTAAAAAATATCATGATGTTGAAACTACAAGAAGAAAAATTCTAGAAAAGATTTCAGAAAAATTCATGAAATCCCACCATGAAATGTTAACATTGAGCCCAAAAGAAAAGTACATTAAATTGGTGCAAGAAAATGAAGAAATAGTTAATAGAATACCAGTAAAACACATTGCAGGATACCTTGGAGTACATCCTAATAGCCTCAGTAGAATAAGAAAAAGAATTTCAACAAATTACTAAAAAATGCCTCAATCAATTGAGGCATTATCATTTGTGTTTTACATTGACTTACGTCAATATTAAAAACAAAAGTAGACTAAACTACACGTACAAAAACAAACATTTGTTAGGCCGTGTAAAATAATTTATATTTTGAATAAATTTTAGGAAATTATTTCGCTGGTCAACTCGCGGGATAATAGCTTCTCGTGCATTGGTTTAAGAATATCAATACTACCACTTTTAACAGTGCATTTTCCCTTGTAATGAACAAGGATTGTGCATTGCTCTGCTTGTTCAACGGAATGACCACATATCTCGATGAGAGAATCAATAACAAAATCAAAAGTATGCACATCATCATTCCAAAGTACCAGCTTACTAACTTGGTCGGTTTCATCCAAAACTGCGATGTCCTCTTCGTACTCTCGCTTTGGATTCTCATAATCATGGATATTATAAAAAACCTTGTTCTTCATGCTACTTGGTTTCTTCGTTAGACTCATCCTCTTCTTCAGTCTCCGGATCAAGAAGTTGAAGCTCTACCACTTCAACACTCTTATTGACCATTTTCAAAATTTTAAAATGATAATGACCAATATTAAATTCTTGATTCTCTTCTGGAATATCTTCTAAATGATGCAAGATAAAACCGGCCAAAGTATTGAACTCACCTTCTTCCGGTAATTGCTCTGGTAGAAACTCGTTGATTTCATCCAAAGGCTGAGTTGCTTGCACCCAATAGGTGTTCTCTCCTACTTTATCAACAACCTTATCTTCGTCATCTTCCTCATCTTGAATTTCGCCAACTAGCTCCTCCAAAATATCTTCTAAAGTAATAATACCTTCTGTCCCACCGAACTCATCAATGACAATTGCAATATGTTGTTTTTTCTGTTGAAAAACCTTTAACAAATCTGAAATTTTCTTACTTCCAACTACAAAGAAAGCGTCTCTCATTAAAGTTCGGAGTACTTCATGATCCATTACTCCTTTTCTTTTGATATACTCGCGAATAATCTCCTTAGTATACAAAATACCAATAATCTTATCAATGGAATCCTCATAGACCGGAATTCTAGAATATCCACTATCCATAATCTCATTAATGATATCTTCAACTGGATCTTCGATATCAATTGATAAAATATTCTGCCTTGGAACCATAATTTGCTTCGCCGAATGATCGGTAAAGTCAAAAGCGTTTTTGATAATCTCGTAGTTTTCTTCTTGAATCTCACCCGAATCAGCAGATTGCTTCACAAGCAGCTGCAATTCCTCTGTAGAATGGATTTCGTGATCTGATACGGGATGTATCTTTATCAGCCTTAAAAAGCCATTAGAAAACGTATTCATCATCCATATAAATGGTCTGAAAATATTATAGAACAATTTCAAAGGTGGTGCAATCAATAAAGTAGTAGATTCTGCCTTTCTAATAGCGATTGACTTTGGAACCAATTCGCCAAAGACAATATGCATGATAGTTATAATCAAGAAACTGATTACTAAAGAAATCGTTGTTATTGTAGAATCTAAAATATTCCAATTAAAATAATGGAAGATATTCTCAACAATATGATGTAAAGCGCTTTCTCCTACCCAACCTAGTGCAAGAGAGGCCAAAGTAATACCCAACTGTGTTGCAGATAGATAAGCATCCAGGTGCTTTATAATATGCTCCGCCTGTTTAGCCATGGAATCTCCTTCAGCTGCCTTCAACTGAATCTGAGAATACCGGACTTTTACTATTGAGAATTCAGCGGCTACGAAAAAACCATTAAGAAGTACTAAAAACAAAGCTATCAAAAGCTTGACTATGTCTGAATCCATTTAAAATTTTAATAATTGTTGCAAAGATAAATATTTTTTTCTTCTTAATAATTATTCCAATGTTTTGGTCACTTTTCCAATTCTCATCGCATTATTAGAGACTTTGTCAATCTCGTATACCTCAATGATGTAATCTCCTCTTTCAAAGTTTTCGCTATCCCAAACCAATTCGATGGTTTTGTGTTCTCCTTTTGTATAATCAACCGTCGTCTTATCAGAATATGTCGTGGATACCCCATCATAACTGAAGGTTCCAGAAGGACGATTAGAAAACGTAAAAACGCTTCCATCTGGCTTTCTCATGACCAAATACAAGGTTTTAACGCCGGAATCTGCAACTTTATTTTCTTCAATATCAAGACCTAATTTAATTCTATCAATTTTGGAAGCTTTCTCTGTTTCAACTTCTTTTCCGTTACTTCTAACTTTGAAACTTCGAAGTGCAAAGTTGGATAATCTCAACTTTGAAGCATATTCTAATAGCTCATCTTTCTTGTCTGATTCTTTTTGGACATACACAATTTTAGATGCAAGACTCTTCTTATCTTTATCCAAAAGTCCAATTTTTCTCATCAATTCTTCAATCTCGCTTTCGTTCTTAGCTTTAATCCCATTAAGAGTGGTATTATCACCAGTAAGTGATTGATTTTCTGCTTGCAAAGACTTAATCTTTTCGCGATAATCAGTGAGAACCATTTGATTCATATCTCTCATGATTTTCTTTACCTCCTTAAGTTCCTCCTCACTCACCTCACTCTTCTTCATCAGGTCATCAATCTTCTTCTTTTGGACCATCATCTGCTCATTATTAGCACCAACTACAATCATAGCATTTTCCAAGTCTTTTTGCATGTACTCATACTCTGTCTTGAGATCGTTGAATTGCGATTGAATCTCGGCTTTGGACATATCGTTATTAAAGCTATCATATAGCAGATAGCCTGTCACTCCTAGAAGGAGAATCGATAAAATGGTTATGATGTTATTCTTCACTTTTTAAATAAAATTCAATAAAAAACTGTGTTCCCTGATCCTGCACACTATTAAACCAGATTTTTCCATTATAATCCTCCACAATCTTCTTAACCATTGAAAGTCCCAATCCCATTCCAGAACTTTTAGTGGTGAACTTTGGAAGAAATACTTTTTCTTGGTAATCCTTTGGAATCCCATTCCCATTATCTTCAATTGTAATTAAAAATTTATTGAAAGATGCATACAAATTTACATTAATTTTTTTATTTCTTCTATCAGGAATCGCTTGTAGTCCATTTTTCACAATATTGGTTACAACTCTTGTTAGATAAAGATGGTCAATGACATAATAGAGACTGTCCACATTGGTTTCAAACTTAACAGTTTCTTCAGGATAAATGCTTAACGATCTTCTAATGGTATCGACCACGTCAATCTCTACATCATTATTAACAGGCATTTTTGCAAAATCCGAAAACGACTTTGTAATTGATGAAATGAGGTCAATCTGATGAATAATTGATTTGGTAAGATTCTTTACTTTTTCAGGGTTTTCTTCATCTTCTGGGTCATATTTTCTCTGAAAATTCTGAACTGTCAAACGTAAAGGTGTCAAAGGATTATTAATTTCATGAGCCACCTGCTTCGCCATTTCTTTCCATGCTTCTTCCCTCTCAGTCTTCTGTAAAAGGTGTGTTTGGTCTTTGATTTTATCAAGCATATAGTTATAAGATATAACCAAAGGTTTAATCTCATCATTATAAGCATATTCCAAAGGCTCATTAAGATATACTACATTAGTATCGTGCAGCTTGGATGCCACATCATTGATTTTCTCAGTTAAAGACTTGGAAATATACCACGAAATAAGCCCTGATAACACCATTAAAAATACTAACAGCAGCAAAAACTGCTTGATGATCACATTGGTCTGATACTCCGTAGAAGAATAATTAAGGATGGACTGGGTATTAACAATAGCGACAGGAACTCTATCCTTCTTAATATAATTATAGGTGCCAACAAAATTAGTTTTAGACTTACTGATGCTACTATCTATCTCAATCCTTTCACCAGTCGCTCGCATTTCCTTTAAAATACTCTTATTAAGTGGCCGAACAATGTTCTTACTTCCTGCAATAAAATTACCTTCTAAATCATAAACTATAACGTTAGTATCAAAGACATTTGCCAATTCGTAGACTTTGGACTTAATCAAAGAATCGGATTCTGCCTTTGTATAGTTCTTATTGCCTAAAATATAATTAAATGAATCTACTACTCTGTTCTCAACAAGAGCTAAACTTTTTCGTTTATTATCTTTTATACGATTACTATTTTGGTAAAAAATGATAAGTAGTACCACCACCAACGACAAAAAATTCACGAATAACAATGCAATAAATATTTTATTTCGAAATAATGTATTCTTGATGTTCATTGGAAAACTAAGTGGTTAACAAATTTAAAAAAAATAAAATTAAGCAAGCTCTATAATGAAAAAAAGGCATCATTTCTGACGCCTTTTTATATAAAATAAATTTTTCTGCTTTTTAGCTGCCTTTTAAAGCTTCTGCTCCAGATACGATTTCAAGAATCTCACCTGTAATAGCGGCCTGTCTAGCTTTGTTGTAGTTAATAACTAACTCGTTCTTCAAAGCTTGGGCGTTATCCGTAGCTTTATGCATTGCTGTCATCCTTGCCCCATGCTCTGATGCTACTGAATCCAAAATAGCCTTATAAACTTGAGTCTTGATAGATTTTGGAATCAAATTATCCAAAATTTCTTTACTGTTAGGTTCAAAAACATAATCAGTATTAGCCCCAGCTTTTTTCTCAGGCATTGAAATTGGCATTACCTGCTCTGTAGTTACTACTTGAGTTGCAGCATTAACAAATTTGTTATAGACAACATATACTTTATCGAATACTCCATCTTTGTAATCCATCATAACTCCATCCATAAATTCGGAAACGGACTGGAAATTAACGTGGTCAAAGATAGAACTCTCATTACCGTAAATGGTACGAGTTTTCTTTAAAGAATCATATACCTTTTTACCAACAGTTAAAACTTGTACTTCTTGCGAAACATTAGATACCTGTTGATTAAATTCCTTAATGATTGAAGAGTTAAATGCTCCTGCCAAACCTCTATTAGAAGTTACAACAATGTACAAAATCTTCTTAACATCACGTGGAGCGATAAAGGTTGAATTATCTTCCAAATCCGTTCCAGAGCTAACATTTTCGATTAACTCAGTTAACTTTTCGGAGTAAGGCCTCAACATTACAATGGCGTCTTGAGCTTTCTTAAGTTTTGCTGCAGCAACCATCTTCATTGCACTGGTAATCTGCATTGTAGAACTTATCGAAACAATTCGTCCACGTATTTCTTTTAAGTTTGCCATTTAGATAATGGGTTATTATTGTTTGAAAGTTTGATGTGGTTTGATATAGTTCAATCAAAGTCAAACAATATCAAACCCTCAAACAATTAATTTTTAATTATATTTTCCAACTAAATCTTTCGCAGCTTGCTTCAATACAGAAGTAACACTGTCATCGATTTTTCCTGCTTTGATTGCAGCCATTGTTTCTGGATGCTTAGTTCTTAAGAAATCTACATACTCTTTAGTAAATTCTTTAACTTTTCTTACAGGAATATCTCTCATTAAGTTTTCAGTTCCAGCGTACACCATTGCAACCTGATTTTCTACAGGAAGTGGTGAGTTAACTGGTTGTTTCAAAACTTCCACGTTTTTCTCCCCTTTAGAGATAACAGCAAGAGTTGAAGCATCAAGGTCAGAACCAAATTTAGCAAACGCTTCCAATTCTTTGTATTGAGCTTGGTCTAATTTCAAAGTACCAGATACTTTCTTCATGGATTTAATCTGAGCATTACCTCCTACACGAGATACAGAGATACCTACGTTAATCGCTGGACGAACCCCAGAGTTAAATAAATCTGATTCCAAGAAAATCTGTCCGTCAGTAATCGAAATTACGTTGGTCGGAATATATGCAGAAACGTCACCTGCTTGAGTTTCGATAATTGGAAGTGCAGTTAATGAACCACCACCTTTTACGATTGGTCTCAAAGACTCAGGAAGGTCATTCATTTGAGAAGCAATAGCATCATCGTTGATTACTTTTGCAGCTCTTTCTAATAATCTTGAGTGAAGATAGAAAACGTCTCCAGGATAAGCTTCACGTCCCGGTGGTCTTCTCAAAAGAAGAGAAAGCTCACGATAAGCAACCGCTTGCTTTGACAAATCATCATAAATAATTAAAGCTGGTCTTCCTGAATCACGGAAAAATTCTCCGATGGAAGCACCTGCCATTGGCGCATATACCTGCATTGGTGAAGGGTCAGATGCATTAGCTGCAACTACTACTGTATAAGCTAAAGCTCCTTTATCTTCTAATGTTTTTACAATTTGAGCTACAGTTGAACCTTTTTGTCCTACTGCAACATAAATACAATATACTGGTTGACCAGCATCGTAGAATTCTCTTTGGTTAAGGATTGTATCAATAGCAACAGTCGTCTTACCAGTCTGACGGTCACCAATAATAAGCTCTCTTTGTCCTCTTCCTACCGGAATCATAGAGTCAATCGCAACGATACCTGTTTGTAAAGGCTCGTTAACAGGTTGACGATAGATAACTCCAGGAGCTTTTCTTTCCAATGGCATTTCATAAAGCTCTCCAGCAATTGGACCTTTACCATCGATTGGATTTCCAAGAGTATCAACAACTCTTCCCAACATTCCTTCTCCAACTTTGATTGAAGAAATTCTCTTGGTTCTGTTAACAGTATCTCCTTCTTTTACTAATTTAGACTCACCCAAAAGCGCAACACCTACGTTGTCTTCTTCCAAGTTAAGTACAATTCCTTCAATACCAGATTGGAATCTTACCAACTCCCCGTATTGAACATTTTCTAAACCGTAAACACGAGCAATACCATCACCAATCTGAAGTACAGTACCAACTTCTTCCACATTGGATTGAGTATCAAAATTTGCTAATTGTTGTTTTAAAATTGCTGAAACTTCAGCCGGATTTATTTCTGCCATTGTATGGTTGTTTTTGTCTTATATAAAATTATTTTCCAATTCCTACTCCAATATTAACACTGTTCTGAGGACTTGGAGTACTATTCTGATTAATAATTACAGTAGTATCAGTATCACTGTAGTCTTTATGATATCTAATTTTGAAATTTTTAAAATTTTCTAAATTAATTTGACAAGACTTGGAATCTATTACACCTTCTTCAATCAGTTTCTCAATAAAATCTGTTTTAAAATTCATTGCCATTGCGTCCAAAGTAACAAATTCGTCAGAACCTGAAAACTGAATCTTAAAATAAGTTTTATCATATTTTGATTTTGCTCCGTCAATATAAAACAACTTTTTGTCATCTAAGGAATAAAAATTGTTATAATAAGACATACTTTTAGAAGTATACTTCATACACTTTTCTTTATTAATGAAGACAAAACCATCCTTTAATTTCACATTTTGTCCAAAAGCAAAACAAGAAAAAAAGAATAATGATAATAATAATATTTTTTTCATCACAAAAAGATATTAATTCATCTGAAAATTCTTTCTGATTCCATTCAATTTAGATTGAACAGAAGCATCAATTTGCTGGTCTCCTACTCTAAGAATGTATCCACCAAGAATCTCAGGTTTGATATTAGTCGTCAAATCAAATTGCTTCCCTTCCTTCAACATTCCAGAATTCTTAAGAATAGCATCTACATTTTGTGACGTAAGAGCAGTAGCTGAAGTCAATGTTATCCTTTGGATTCCATTGATATCTTCCACTTTTTTTATAAATTCTTGTGCAATACCTCCCAATTGTTTCTCTCTTCCTTGTCTTATCACCAAAGTAATAAAGTTACGTGAAGAAACCGAAAATTGATTAAAAATCTGAGCTGCTACAGCAATCTTCTTTTTAGCATCAATAAAAGGAGTTCCAAAAAATTGATTCAACTCTTTAGATTCCTTCATAATCTTCACGATATCCTTCATCTCACCAAAAACGGTAGAAGTAACACCAGTTTCTTGTGAAAATTCTAACAAACCTTGAGCGTATCTTTTTGCTACTTTAGATGTACGCATTTTTAGTTAAGATTAGATTGGTTAAGAATATTTTGAACTAATGCATTCTGAGCATCGTTATTGTCTAATTTTTGTTGCAAAATCTGTTCAGCAATATTCACTGACAAAGCACCAATTTGGTTCTTAATATCAGCCATAGCTGCAGACTTCTCAGCCTGGATAGATTGTCTTGCATTGTCAATCATCTTATCTCCTTCTGATTTAGCAGCATCTTTTGCTTCGTTAACGATTTTGTCCTTAATTTCTCTTGCCTCTTTCAAAATAGCATCTCTTTCCATTTTTGCTTCACGGATGATGTGCTCGTTCTCAGATTTAAGATTTTGAACTTCTTTTCTTGCTAATTCAGCTTGATTCAAAGCATCTTGAATAGAAACTTCTCTCTCGTTAATTGAATTAAGAATTGGCTTCCATGCAAATTTTCCTAAAACAAAAAGTAGGAATACAAAGATGATGGATTGGATAATAAATAATCCTGATGAAAATTGATTAAGTAAATCTGCCATGATTTATGATCTAATATAAGTTTGTATAATTTTTAAAATTGAATTAAATCATTGACCGTAACCAACCGTTAATCGGTCAATGATAAATTTTTCAAGGAATTAACCTTCGCTTGTTGCAAATAAAGCTGCAAACGCTAACCCTTCTACAAGAGCAGCAGCGATCAACATCGCAGTTTGAAGTTTTCCTGCTTGTTCTGGCTGACGAGCCATCCCTTCTAAAGCTGATGCACCGATTTTACCGATACCAATACCAGCTCCGATTACGATTAGACCTGCTCCAATAATTCTTGGCATGTTCATAATAATATAATTTTAAAAATTAGTTTCTAGATTAATGTGCCATTCCTTCTTCACCTTCATGATGATGCTCTTCATTAGCCATACCAAAGTATACCGCAGATAACATAGTGAAGATGTACGCTTGAAGAAATGCAACAAGGATTTCAATTAAATATAACATTACGGTTAACAAAGGAAATAATGACCCTGCTATCCAGTTTTTGTAAATATAGATTAGTCCAATTAGAGTCATGATTACAATATGCCCAGCTGTCATATTTGCAAAAAGACGTATTAGCAATGAGAAAGGCTTAATAATAACTCCGATAATTTCGATGAAAGCCATTACGATTTTCATTGGAACAGGAACACCCGGCATCCAGAAAATATGCTTCCAATAATTACCATTTGCAGTAAATTGAGTTAAGATAAAAGTTACAAGAGCTAAAGAAGCAGTAACAGCTATGTTACCTGTAACATTAATACCAAAAGGCATTAATCCAAAAATATTTAAGAATAAAATGAAGAAGAAAACCGTTAGAAGGTAATTCATATACTTCTTATATTTCGCACCAATATTTGGTTTTGCAATTTCATCTCTTACGAAAATAATCATTGGCTCCAAGAACCTACCAGCACCCTTAGGTAAAGCCGAATTCTTGTAATTTCTAGCCATAGAGCCGAACAACCAAATCATCATTAATGATACAACCAAGATCATTAATACACTCTTCGTAATTGACAAATCAATTACTTTAGCATTTTCTGCATGACCACTCTTATCAAGATTGATCGTTCCTGCTGCATCTGTTTTATAGATTTTTTCGTGATATAAAGCATATTTTTGACCTTTGCTTTCAATCACTTGATATTTCTTTCCGTGAGCATCTAGTTTTTCTTCACCATGATGAAACTTAGAACTCATAAAATAATGCAATCCATTATCTTGATCATAAAAAATAACTGGTAGAGAGAATCTGATGTGATGCTCTGATCCATCTTCTTTCTTTTCCACCATGATATCAAAGCTGTGACCATCCAACAAGTGATGATCAATAAAATCTTTGTTTTCTTTTTGGGTTTTTACTTTTTCCTGTTGTTCAGGAGTTAAAGCTTTACTTTCGGTAACCTCGTGATTTTCAGGAGCAGCACCTTCAGAATGTTGCGCAGATGCAAAAGAAAATGAGATAAAAAGACCTACGAATACTACAATTTGTTTCAGCATTGACATATTTCATTTAAAGTTTTGCAAAAGTAGGTAAAAAAACTAACTCTACAAATAAAGGCTTACTGATTTTTTTCATTTTTTAACAGATGAATCGCATAGAAGGTTTCGATCATTAGTGAAATCAAATAAGGTGGAATAAAATGCATTTTATAATGAGGAACTTCGGAAAGATTTAACTTTTTCATTACCAATAAAATAATAGACAATTTGAAGAATAGAAGACCCAAAAATGCAAACCCTATATATTGAGGAAAAATAGATTTCATTAAAGTCAAAACCGTAAAGACCGTAAAAAAAAGCATCGTCATAAAAATGTAATACCTAATAAAAATTGATGTCGGACCCGCATCCAACCATTTCCATATCGCAAAATGTATCGCTACCATCAATAGATACATAATTACATAGATCCCGCCTTTTGATAATTTATCCATTCCTA